>NZ_CP155559.1:4617500-4917500 GCF_022095615.2 Bacillus thuringiensis | reverse complement strand
AGAGGATGACGGTGTGAAAGTGGCTTCGAAACATACACCTGTTTTTCCGCAAATGGATCGCCAGCCGCTTAGAGCGAAGCAAGGGGCAAACGTTACACAAATGCATTATGCGCGCAATGGCATCATTACGTCTGAGATGGAATATGTTGCGATTCGTGAAGGAGTAGAGCCTGAGTTTGTTCGTAAGGAAATCGCGGAAGGCCGTGCCATTTTACCAGCAAATATTAACCATCCGGAAGCAGAGCCGATGATTATCGGGCGTAACTTCCACGTGAAGGTCAATGCAAATATCGGAAACTCTGCTGTATCTTCTTCTATTGCAGAAGAAGTAGAGAAGATGACGTGGGCAACGCGCTGGGGTGCGGATACGATTATGGATTTATCTACAGGTAAAAATATTCATACGACGCGTGAGTGGATTATTCGTAACGCGCCTGTACCAGTTGGGACTGTACCGATCTATCAAGCGCTGGAAAAAGTAAACGGAATTGCAGAAGATTTAACGTGGGAAGTGTATCGTGATACGTTAATTGAGCAAGCGGAGCAAGGTGTTGATTACTTTACGATTCACGCGGGCGTATTACTTCGTTACATTCCGATTACTGCAAAGCGTACGACAGGTATCGTTTCACGTGGTGGTTCAATTATGGCACAGTGGTGTTTATTCCATCATAAAGAAAACTTCTTATACACTCATTTTGAAGAGATATGTGAAATTATGAAGCAGTACGACGTTTCGTTTTCTCTTGGAGATGGATTACGTCCAGGTTCGATTGCAGATGCAAATGACGAAGCACAGTTTTCTGAGCTTGAAACACTCGGGGAATTAACGAAGATTGCTTGGAAACATGATGTGCAAGTGATGATTGAAGGACCTGGGCATGTACCGATGCATTTAATTAAAGAGAATATGGAGAAAGAGCTTGATATTTGTCAGGGCGCGCCGTTCTATACACTTGGACCGTTAACGACAGATATTGCACCAGGTTATGACCATATTACATCCGCAATTGGGGCTGCAATGATTGGCTGGTTTGGAACGGCGATGCTTTGTTATGTAACACCGAAAGAACATTTAGGTTTACCGAATAAAGATGATGTTCGTGAGGGAGTTATTACGTACAAAATCGCTGCGCATGCGGCTGATCTTGCGAAAGGGCACAAAACGGCTCATCAGCGTGATGATGCACTTTCAAAAGCTCGCTTTGAATTCCGTTGGCGCGATCAATTTAATTTATCTTTAGATCCTGAACGTGCGATGGAATATCACGATGAAACATTGCCAGCAGAAGGTGCGAAAACAGCTCATTTCTGCTCCATGTGTGGGCCGAAGTTTTGTAGTATGAGAATTTCACATGATATTCGTGAATATGCGAAAGAAAATGATTTAGAAACGACAGAAGCAATTGAAAAAGGGATGAAAGAGAAAGCGAAAGAATTTAAAGACACTGGTAGTCATTTATACCAATAACACGTTACACCTCTTTACTTGATTGATCACACTGTAGTACCTAACTTAAATATAGAAGAAGCCCGCTTTGCTAAGACGGTAGCAAAGCGGGCTTCTGTCGTTTATAAGGCGAAGAAGAGGTGTACCCAGTAGTATAAGAGGAATAATGTGACGACTGTTGTGAGAGGAATAACGATAAGGGATACACTTAAATAGTCTTTCCATTTTACTTTAATTTTGTTTTGTTTCAGGATATACATCCAAATGAGGGAAGCTAGCGTACCGATTGGTAATAATAGTGAACCGATGTCACTACCAATAATGTTTGCGAGATAGATAGTTTTTAATGTGACTGGGTCTAGTCCCATTTCTGTTAATGTGATTGTACCAATCATAAGTGCAGGATGGTTATTGAAGACGTTAGAGAGGAGGGAGACGAGCCCGCCCATTGCAAAGCTAGCATAGAGCAGATGTTGGCTTACAAGTGGTTCAAGCCAATTGACAAGCACCGCTGTTAATCCTGCGTTATGAAGCCCGTAAATAATGACATACATAGAGAAAGCGAAAATTAAAATGTGCCACGGTGTCTTTTTCAAAATATCGATAGGATTCGTTCGTAAGTAGTACCATCTCCAGATGAGAAGAACGAGTGAACCGAGTACAGCAACAATTTCGATTGGGATGGATAAGAATGATGCAACGAATAGAAGACAGCGCATAAGGAAGACGAAGCCTAATACTCTTAGCATGAATTTCGTACGTTTTTGTTTCGTATCAACAGAATTTTTTCCTTTTAACGGATGGAAGTTTTTCGTGAAGAATATTTCTTCGATATCATATGAAGAAACAGGTAATCTTTCTGGTAGTTTTTTCTTTAAAACTGTGTACATAAGCCATGACATAAACAATAGTCCTAATGTTGCAGGTACAAACATCATCGCTGTGTGCATATAAAGAGTCATATGAACGATATTTAATGCGATTAAGTTTACGATATTACTTACACCAATTGGTGCACTAGATGCAGTGGCGATTAAAGCGCCGCTTAATAAATAAGGAATTTGTTGATGAGGTTTTAATTGAAGATTTTTTAGGAGAAGAATTAAAATTGGAGTCGTAATTAAAATACTACCGTCGTTATTAAATAAAAGAGTCATAAGAAAACATAATAATTGAATATACCAGTACAAACGGCGGCCGGATCCTTTTGCTAGGTTTGCAAGTTTCGCTGCAGACCAGTGAAAGAAGCCGAAGCTTTCTAATATAACCGCCATAACGATGGTCGCTAATATTGTTATCGAGGCACCGCCGATTTTACTGATAATGTCCATGACGTCTGGTTTTGATACAAGTCCAGTAATCAGGATAATGCCAGCGCCAATTGCTGCCGGCCACGCCTCATTTAAACCACGAGGTCGCCAAAAGATAACAATCATCGTTAAGAAGAATACAATAATAGTAATCCATATTTCAATGCTCATATTTTACCTACCTTTCTACTTTTCCTTAAACCAATGTAGCTTGTCTCAAGGTCTGTATTGGTAGTATATTCAGTAAAAAATAGGAAGAACTAGACGTATGATGGAATAAAGTGAATATGTGTTTTTCAAGCTAAAGGACAAGTGTCACGAATAGTGAAATAACTATTGTGAGAGGAGTCTATAAATTGTGGGGGCGGTAAGATAGAAAATGACATTTATATGAGCGATTATTGAAATATATCGGCGCAACTCAAAATATATCAGCGGTTTTGAAAATATATCGACTTATCGACAAAACATGACAAAAGGAGTCCATCCCAAAATGCCGTTTGGAACAGACTCCCCACTATATTATTTCTCCTTCAAAAAAGTTCGATCCTTCAAGAATAAATTCCAGAAGAAAATAAATCCTGGTAGTAAAATTGCAATTCCAATTGCGTATAGAATAAGCAATGCATAGAACGTTTCTGGCGTTGTAAAGCTCGTAAATACAGTTACATCAGGATAAATAATATACGGTAAATGCGCGACGCCGTAAGCGTAACTTGCAAATGCATATTGAGCGACGACTGCTAACACGGCAATGCGAGGGTATCCTAGCGTGCCATACTTCTTGTTTGTCCACCAAAGAGAAGAGTACCCTATAATGAATAAAACGATAGAAACTGTAAACCATGGGAATTGCTTTATTAGTCCTTGCATAAGCCAGTGTGTTTCCGGGTCCATTACAACGAGGGCGATAATCGCCGTAACGAGTGTTGCAGGACCAAGGATGATGGCGTTTCTTCTATAAATTCTATACGAATCTTCTGAACCTTGCTCTCTCGCAAAATCAGCAAGAAAGAGAGAGGAGAGAAATAGCTCCGAAGTTAGCCCGAAGAGCATATAACAGTAGATAACCGGGCTAGAAAGAAGTTTTCCATACAGGAGTACTTCTTTTCCTTCAGACATTGTAATATAAGCCCCCTCTGTTACGGGTAAAACAGTAATTAATAAGGCTGGAATTAAGAGCCCAGTAATGCCTGAAATAACCCGAAGAAGGTACTGATATTTTGGCAAAGAGTAAGCAAATACCATGAATGTACTACGAATTGCAATGAGTATTAAAATTAACATAACTGGTACGAACATTACTGTCGCAAGGGTGAAAGCGGCTTTCGGAAAAAAACCGAGAAAAGCGACAACGACAAAGACGAGAAATGTATTTGTTACTTCCCAAGTTGGTGATAAGTATCGATTGGCAAGTTTAGCAGCAATCGTTGGATGTTTTGCGTACACCATGCCCCAAAAACCTGCTCCAAAATCGATGGACCCTAATATGCTGTATACGAAAATAAGAGCCCATAAGATAATGATTGCAATACTTTCCTCATGCACGAGAATCGCCTCCTTCGTGATGTAAATCATTTGCAAGCGGATGTTTTTTAAAGAATGTCCGTAGTACAAAAACCGTTAAAATGCCGAGTCCAATATATAAAATGATGAATAGAATAAATAAAGGACCGACAAAATCAGCGCGTGTAGAAGCGTCGACTGTGCGTTGCATACCATAAATGGTCCATGGCTGACGACCACTACAGCTGAAAATCCAACCGAATTCAATACCGAGCATCATAATTGGTCCACATGCAGCAGCTCCCCAAAGAAGCCACTTCGGTAATTCTGCTCCTTTTTTTCGGTAAACAAAGTACCAATATAAGAGAGCAATTGCTGCAACTGCAAAGGTGAAGGCAGCGGTGCCGACCATTAAATTGAATAGTGTATGTGTGTAAAATGGTGGCCATGTTTCTTGTGGGAATTCATTTAGTCCTTTTACGACGGTGCTAGGGTCTAGTCCCACTAGTAGGCTAAGCATGTTCGGAATTTCTAGTGCATAGTTTAGTTCAAGTGTGTTAGGATCCACAACTCCACCAATTGATAACGGTGCATGTGATGTCGTTTCAAATAAAGCTTCAGCAGATGCCAGTTTTTCAGGGGAATGCTTATGTAAGGCGATTGCCGATTCGTGTCCCGAAAGCCACATCGTAGCACCTGTAATAAATGTCACGACGAGTCCTAACAGTAGTCCCTTTTTATGATATGCCACTTCACGTTTACTTAAATTCTTCTTTAATAATTTAAATCCAGCGATAGAGGCAATGACGGCAGCTCCAGTTGTATAGGCTGTAATCACGACGTGGAATGCACTTGTGCCAAAACTCGGATTAAAGAAAGCTTTCCACGGATCAACGTTAAAAACTGACCCATCTGGCCCCATTGAAAAGCCTGCGGGTGTATTCATCCACGTATTTGCTGATGTAATAAGCACGGCAGATGCCGTGGCACCAATCATGACGAAGAATAGCGAGATTAATCTCATGAATGGAGGGAGTTTGTCAGCTGCATATACATAAATGGACATGAACAAAGCCTCTAAAAAGAAGGCGAAAATCTCAATTTGAAAGGGAACAGAAATAACCTGCCCAACAATTTTGGCAAAACCAGGCCAAAGAAGTGAGATTTGCACACCAACAATTGTTCCAGTTGGAATTGCTACACCGAGAAGGATGGCAAACGCCTTCGTCCATCTTTTCGCCATAATAGCGTAATCGGAATCTTTCTTCCAGTGATAGAGTATTTCACTTATAAAAATCATTAATGAAAGCCCGACACCAAGTGTTGCAAAGATAATGTGGAATGCTAATGAAGAACCAAAAAACGCTCTTGCTAATGTTACCGTATCCATATGTAAACTCCTCTTCTTTTTTGCCATTATTTTCTGATTGAATTGGAAGATTTATTCAAAAAAACTACCAAAAATATATATGTATTTAAAAAGTGGATATGGTAATATAATGTTTGAATATTCTAAATAAAAAGAAGTTAATGTTTAATGATATTTTGTTTGTTTTTTAGTAAGGAATATTTTATAATCTTTTATGCGAACATAAGTTCTGTTTTTCGGGGTGAAGAAGTTTATGTGAAATGGAGAGGATGTTTTATGTATCCTGAAGTCATTAAAAAGATGGCATTTTCAAAAGAGCATAGAGATTTATTATTGAAGTTGTATAATAAAGAGATTACGCGTCGTGAATATGATCGACTTGTGGCATCGCTATATAGACCTTCTAAAGAGGCTTGTGAGGGATAGAGGCACGGGAGACAATCTAATATAGATTGTCTTTTTTCATTTTACGTATGTTCTGGTAAAATTAAGGCTAGCCTTATTAGGGAGGTGAAAAGATTGCGGAAACGTTTATATATAGGCATTGGAGTTATTCTCTTAATCGCTTTAGGTGGCATTGTATTTTGGTCAGCTATACAAGGAAACCGTACAGAACATTTTATTTTAAGACATATGGCGAATGAAAATGGGACGCTTGCCACGTATCGTTTAGCGGATACAAAGGCAGGTACGGGTGAAGCGAAAGGCCGTGAAGCTTTATCGGAATCAGCAGGGCTATGGCTACAATATACATTGGATAAAGACGATCAAGCGTTATTCGATGAACAAGTTAAGGTTATTCAAAATAGCTTTGTACATAAGGATCACATTGTTATATGGAAAATCTCTGAAAAGGGAGAAATGCAGTCAGCTACAAATGCACTTATAGATGATCTTCGTATTATAGAACAATTATATCGCGCTTATGAAATGTACAAGGAAGAGCGTTATAAAAACTTGGCAGATCAATTGAGTGACGCTGTAATTCGTTATAATAAGAAAGATAATTATTACGTTGATTATTATGATGCAGATGCAGGGAAACAAAATAATTTTGTAACTACATCATACATAAATCCACACGCATTCTCGTATATGAAAAAGTACGGAAAAGTTTCTGCTCAGCAATATCAGGAAGTCGTTCAATTTTTAGCGAATTATCCAAGGCATGGCTGGGCATTCCCAAAAGAGTATAAAGAAGATGGTACATTTACGTACGATAAAGAAGTGAATCTTATTGACCAATCATACGTTGCGTATCATCGAAGCTTAGGTGGCCTTTCATCAGATGCTTATTTGGAATTTATAAAGAAGAAATTCCAGGAGGATGGAAAGCTATACGGTCGTTACAATTTAGAAACGGGAAAACAAACTGTGAATTATGAATCGCCAGCTGCTTACGGACTAACAATCTTGTACGTGCTACAAACAGGTGATACAAAGTTTGCAAAGCAATTATATGATCATATGGCTACATTCCGAAATGACAACGTATTTAGTAGATATTACGGTGGATACGTAACAGGCGAAAATAATAATACACATATTTTCGATAACGTATTGCCGCTTTTAGCGGAAATGGAATTGGAGAAGAGTAAGAAATAGAAGGTGCTATCCCCTTTTGGGGTGGCGCCTTCTATTTGTGTCGTTATTTGTTGATAAATCGATATTCCTTGTCGAAACGTCGATATAAATTCATGGCCTAATGTTAGAGAAGTAGTCCATCACAAATTCACGAAATTGCTGAGCAGTTTTCGATAAATAGCGCTTTTTCGACCAACTTAAGCCGATAGTTCGCTCACAATTTGGTTCAATAATACGTAACTTATTTAATGCTAAAGTAGAGTTTTTTAATAAAGTTAAACTTGGGACAAACGCGATGCCGAGACCTTGCTTAATAAGGTCGCTAATCACGGTTGGTTCATCTACTTCAAAAGCAATATGTGGAGTGAAGCCAGCTTCTTTACAAAATTCATCTGTTAAGTGCCGAAATCCATAACCAGTGTTCATACTAATAAACGGTTCGTCTTTTACTTCATGTAGATAGATACTTTCACGTCCTGATAAACGATGACCTGAAGGGACAACTAAGAAAATTTCTTCTGTAATAAGTGGTTCCCAAATAATCTCCTCGCCTTCAATTGGCACAGAAGAAATGCAAAAGTCGATTTCTATATTATCTAGTTGTCGTTTCATAGAAGGAGTAGATGCGAGAAACTGCTGGAATCGAACGTTAGGATGTTCTAGTAAAAAAGAACCGAGTAGTTCTGGTAATATTCTCGGGATAGAAACTGCCAGTGTAATAGAGCTTTGTTGTAATTCAGCTAAGTCTTTAATTTCTCGTTCGCCTTCACTTAATTCATGAAAAATACGCTCTACTCGTTTTAAAAATACTTTCCCAAAAGAGTTTAATGTGATCTGTCGACCTTGGCGGTCAAATAAAGGGACGCCTAAGTCCTTTTCTAATCTAGCGATTGTTTTGCTGAGCGAAGGTTGCGCGATATGCAATTCTTCAGCAGCTTTTGTCATATGCTCTAATCGTGCGACTGTCTGAAAGTATTTTAATTGAAGAAGTTCCATTTTGACTCTCCTTTCTATAGACCAAAAGGAATGAATTGATAATTAAAGATGTATTATACAGTATGGAAAGTGACGTGTATAGTAAATCTGTTAAACCATTCTAATGGTGTTAAATTAGGAGAAGGAGTATGTTTCATGAAAGGAATTCAACTTATATTTAAAGATTGGAAAGCGATGTGGCACCATAAACATGGACGTATCGCTTTAATTTTTTTGTTAATCGTTCCTTTAATTTATTCAGGATTCTTTTTAGCGGGATATTGGGATCCATACGGACGATTAGATAAATTACCGGTTGCAGTTGTGAATTTAGATAAGGGCGCTGCGATGGATGAAAAAACAATTCATGCAGGAGACGATTTTGTTGAAAATTTAAAAGAGAACAAGGAATTAGCTTTTCATTTTGTATCAGAAAAAAATGCTGATGAAGGGTTAAAAGAAGATAAGTATTATATGGTTGTTACGATTCCAGAGGATTTCTCTAAAAAGGTAAGTACGCTTATGGATGAGAAACCAGAGCCGGCACAATTGCAGTACAAAGTAAATCCAGGTAAAAACTTTGTAGCAGCTCAAATTGGAACGACAGCTGTGGAAAATATGAAAACAAAAATCTCAAATAGTATTACGAAATCTTATACAGAAGGTGTCTTTTCAAAGTTTCAAGACTTAGCACAAGGATTGGGTGATGCAAGTGATGGCGCTAAGAAGTTACATGAAGGAACGACAGATGCAAGAAATGGGACAAATGAGCTTGCAGATGGTATTCATCGTTTAAGTGACGGGACATCGAAATTGAAAGAGGGAAGTGACAAGCTTGCATCCAGCCAATCTGCCTTAACGGGGGGAGCAAATGAGCTGAGTCAAGGGGCAACATCACTTCATAGTGGTATAGAGTTATTAGCACAAGGTGAAAAAACTTTACAATCAGGAGTTAATGAATTAAGTGCTGGTACAATTGAATGGGTGAGCGGAAGTGAGAAACTTGCTGAAGGGCAAGTGAAAGCGGACGATGCAGCAAATAGTGTAAAACAACAATTAGAAGCGTACGTGAAAAGTCATCCAGAGGCGCAGCAAGATCCTGCTTTTCAAAAGATCATTGCTACTTCTAATGGATTAGCTAAAGCAACAAATATTTTAAATAATAGCCAACAACAATTGACACAAGGAGCGAAGAAGCTCGCTGACGGTCAATATAAGGTTGAAGAAGGCATGAATACATTCGGAGTTAAGTTAAATGAAGCTACTGAAGGAACGAAAAAGATAGCAGATGGTGCTTCGAATTTAGCAGATGGATTTACGAAGTGGGGAAATGGATTTACATCCCTGCAAGAAGGTGTAAATCATCTTGCAAGTGGCGGAACAGAGTTGAATCACGGGGCTGATCAGTTAACGAACGGACTTGTTAAACTTGACGATGGTGCGAAAGAACTTTCTACGAAATTAGGAGAGGGCGCAGAGAAGATAGCGGATGTTCGCAATGATGATGCACGCAATACGATGTTCACAGAACCGGTTCAATTAGTAAAGTCAACAGTTTCTGACGTGCCTAACTACGGTTCAGGTATTGCACCATACTTCTTATCACTTGCATTTTATGTTGGCGGAATTATGGCTTCAAATATTTTACCGCTTGGCCGTAGACAGAATATGAAGGTAAGCGGAACGGTACATTTTATTAATAAACTAGGATTAGTATATTTAATTGGACTTATTCAAGCATTACTTGTGGATGTGCTTGTGCTAGGAGTTATGAAATTAGAAGTTGCAAGTGTGCCACTCTTTGTTTTATCAAGTATTGTTATTTCCTTTACGTTCATGACGTTTATTCTTATGTTAGTAACGGTATTTGGTCTTGTTGGAAAATTCTTAGCAGTAACGCTTCTCGTCTTGCAATTAGCGACGAGCGGGGGGACTTTCCCAGGAGAATTAAATATAGCTGTTCTTAGCAAAATTGGACAGTTTCTCCCAATGTCCCATTCTCTTAGAGGGTTACAAGATGTGATCTCTTTAGGAGATTGGTCGCAATTACAAATGCAAATTTTAATATTGTTATGCTATCTCGTTGTTGCCGGCGGAATTGCTTGGATTACGAGTCATATACAGCATAGAGAAACGAATACAGAACAAGTGTCTTAAAATGAAAGAAGCTATCCGATTTTTTCGGATAGCTTCTTTTTTATTTGCGTTCCATTACCGCAAAGTAATTGTTTTCATTATCAGCAAAGTTGAACGCTCTACCTGTAGGTAAATCTACAACTTGTCCAACTGTAACGTTTTTCTCAGAAAGATCTTTATACAGTTGATCTAAGTTATTAGAGAAGAACATGAGTGAGGGCGTATTTAAGTTTAATTCAGGCTGCATCTTCGCAATTAACGCTTTATCGTGAAGGACGATGCTTGTGCCTCCTTCTTTCGTTGGCGCAATTTCAATCCAGCGAAAGCCTTGTCCGTTATTTTCTTCCACAATAATTTGGAATCCTACTGTCTCAGTCCAAAATTGTACTGCTTCATCTTGATTATTTACATATAACATGATTTGTCCAATTTGATTAATCATAGGTGTGTCCTACTTTCTTTTCTTGTATGGAATTCTATTATATCAAAGATATGGTTTGAATACCTTTTCGTGATTTTTCCGAAGTACAATCTTAACCCAGTTCACATTTGTAGTAGGAGAAGGTCCTGTAATCCACGTATGAAATGGTAGTGTACTGCAAATGACCATTGCTGAAATTGAGATTGTGGCCGTTATTGTAAATAATAATAGGCTATATAATATTGTGTTTTCTTGCAGTGTGAATAAAGAAAGAAATTTTGTACATAGTTGCAAGAAGAAAAAATGAGCTAAATAAGCACCATACGTGTAATTCCCGATAAAGCGTAAAGTTTTATATAAGAAACCGCGTCGCTGTACGATTGTAATAGATAGAACGTAAAGTATGATAATTTCGCATACGATATATAAAAACATAGACGGTTTTAAATAAGTTGAAACGGTTAAATGAATAGAGTTTACTCCGTAAAAACTAAATAACTCATAATTGATGAATAAAAATAAGATAAAAAATAATATTGTGATAAGCGGGATATGTTTCATGACAAATATACGCCAAGTTTTTAGCGCTACAGCAGCGATTCCTCCCATGACGAAATAGAATGAGTAGAAGAAGAAGGAACGATCTGTATAATGTAAAATGGTTGAACTAGTCAATTTCTCTCCATTAAAAATGTAGTGAGAAGAATACCACATTAAGAGGAAATATAGACAAGCAAAGATGGTCATATATTTATAGATGTCTTTTTTATTTTCTGTTCGTTTTTGAAACCAATAAAATAGTGTACATAGTAAAGGAAACAATAAGTGAATTTGGAACATCATAATCACGTACCAAAGATGAGGTGCGGCTGTTCCGAGTAATAAACTTTTTATTCCACTTTGTAGTGTAATCATATCGTTTGTTGTTAATAAGTAAAGAATAGACCAGAAGAAATAAGGAATGAGTAAATGTGCGGCTTTTTCATAAATATATTCTGTGTAGGCTAGTTGCTTCGTATATTGCAGAATTAAGTGAAAGCCAACGATAAATATGAATGCAGGTGCTGAAAATTTTGCAAGGTTGAATAGCATGCCCATAATGAGGGATTGTTCAAGTAAGACATTTCCTTGATTCATTGTATATAATAAGGAACTTTGCAAAACGACAGCAAGGAATGCAATGCTTTGCAAAATTTTGAATTCTGGTGCGCTTTGAGTCATAATGTCCATCTCCTTTTCCATACATGATTATAGTACGGAGAATGGATAATGGATGTGGAATATTTGTGAAGATTATAACAAATTTGTGGCAGAATGGATTAACAATAAATAGAAAGAGGATGCTCGGTTGGAGCATCCTCTTTCTATTTATTAAGCAAATTTGTTTTTGATCCAGTTCTTACCTTCTACAAGGCGAGCTGTCATTACGGCACAAGCGTTATCTGCTGTTACGTTTAACACTGTTGCAGGAGGATCAATGATTGTACTAATTGCTGCGATAATTGGTAATGCTTCTGGCGGGAAGCCGTATAGAGAAACGATTAACATTTCACCAATCATACCGCCACCTGGAATAGCGCCCATTACTGTTCCTACTAATAGAGAAACAACAAGTGCGATTGCTAATGTTTTCGGTCCTTCGAATTCCATGTTGAAAATACCGAATAAGAAAGCAATTTTTAAGACGCCGCCTAAAACAGAGCCGTCTTTATGAAGTGTAGATCCAAGCAGGACAACTGTTTCGCGAACGTCAGAAGAGATACCCATCTTCTTCGTTGCTTCCAAGTTTGCAGGAATACTAGCAGCACTACTACAAGTTGCAAGTGATGTAACTGTAGGAGAGACCATGTTCTTCCAAAATACTTGTACACCTTGTTTGCGACCTGCAAGGTATGCATAGAACGTGAAGAATACAAAGAAGTAAATTAGAGACGCTGGGTAGTATACCATTGCTGCTCGGAAGTAAGTTCCAAGAAGTTGTGGTCCGAATTCACCAACTAATGCTGCGAAGTAAGCAGCAAGTCCGATTGGAGCGTAGTACATAATGAAAGATACAACTTTCATTGAAATTTCTGCACCAGCTTGTAAGAATGTAGCGAATGGTTTTCCTTTTTCACCAACTGCTGAAGTTGCAACCCCCATTAAGATAGAGAAGAAAATAAGAGCTAACATATTTTCACGAGATAGTAACTTTGAGAAGTCAGATACTGTTAGAATACCAACGATTTGATCTGCAACACTAACTGCTTTTTCAGCTTTATCAGGTTGCGTTAGTTCTAATACAACACCTTGTGCTGGCGGGAATACTTTCACGACAATAATCATAAAAATAGCAGCTAAAATACTCGTAAATAAGAAAGTCCCAGCCATACTAGACATAATTTTACCGAAACGTTTTAATCCATCCATATTAGCAATAGATGACGCGATGCTAAAGAACACTAGAGGTACAACAATCGTAAACATTAAGTTTAAGAAAATGTCACCAAGCGGCTTTAAAGCAATTGCATCGGCACCCATGAAATAACCAATGAAACCACCAATTAGGATAGAAGATAATAAAATAAGTGGAAAGCGATATGCCTTCATAAATATATCCTCCTATCAATTTAAAAAATTATACTGAATTATTATAGCGAGTTAGAGTCCTCTTTACTAGGAGAATAATGATAGATGGAATAGCGTGAAAACCAAGAAATTTTTGTTTTTAAGCTCGGCATACAGCAGGAAATCTAGACATATATATTTGTAACCTAGTGGTGGCAAAGGATGCACCGTAACTTAGGTTTGGAAAAGGGGGAGGGAAAAGGGATGAATATTTTACTTTGCTGTGCAGCGGGAATGTCTTCCAGTTTGATTGTTACAAAAATGGAGAAAGCAGCAGAGGCAAGAGGGATAGAGGTAAAGATTTGGGCAGTATCAGGTTCTGAAGTAAATAGCCATATTGATAAAGCCGATGTACTCTTACTTGGACCGCAAGTACGTTATTTATTACCGAAAATGAAAGAATTATGTAAGGAGAAAGGAGTACCTGTTGATGTCATTCAATCCGTCCATTACGGACTTTGTAATGGAGAAGCTATCTTGCAAGCAGCTTTGTCAATGAAACCATGAGGAGAGTGGGATAGATGATACGGTTTTTAGAGAAATATGTAATGCCCGTAGCAGGAAAGGTTGCAGAGCAGAGGCATTTGCTAGCAATTCGTGATGGACTTGTATTGACGATGCCGTTCTTAATTATAGGATCATTTTTCCTCATCATTAGTGCTTTACCAATACCAGGTTATAATGATTTTATGGCAGGTTTGTTTGGGGAGAATTGGCAGAGGGCTTTGGGGTATCCAGTTAGTGCAACTTTTAATATAATGGCTTTAATAGCTGTTTTTGGAATCGCTTACAGACTTGGGGGATATTATAAAGTGGACGCTTTAGCATCCGGGGCATTGTCGCTTGTGACGTTTTTACTTGCGACGCCATTTCAAGTTGCATACATTATACCAAGTACAAAAGAGAGTGTACTTGTAGAAGGTGCTATACCAGCTGCATTAATGGGAAGCCAAGGGTTATTTGTAGCAATGATTATTGCACTTATATCTACTGAACTTTATCGGTTTATTGTACAAAAAAAGATAATTATAAAGATGCCAGAGACAGTTCCACCAGCTGTCACACGTTCATTTGCCGCGCTTGTTCCAGGATTTATTGTTGTAACGGTTATTTGGATTTTACGCTTAATTATAGAAAATACTTCTTTTGGCAGTATCCATAATATTGTGGGGCAAATTTTACAGGAACCACTTAGTGTACTTGGTGCTAGTTTTTGGGGCGCAATAATAGCTGTTATTCTCGTTCATGTTCTTTGGTCATGTGGAATTCATGGAGCTACTATTGTTGGTGGTGTAATGAGTCCGGTTTGGTTGTCGTTAATGGATCAAAACCGAGTTGCTTACCAAGCAGGGCAAGATATACCAAATACGATTACTGCACAGTTTTTTGATTTATGGATTTATATGGGCGGTTCCGGTGCAACACTTGCTTTAGTTGTAGGAATGTTACTATTTGCGCGAAGTCAGCAATTAAAAAGTTTAGGGAGATTGTCAATTGCGCCTGGCATATTTAATATTAATGAGATGGTAACCTTTGGTATGCCGATTGTAATGAACCCAATTTTATTAATTCCATTTATATTGGTTCCGGTTGTGTTAACGATTGTTTCTTACTTTGCGATGGAATGGGGATTAGTTGCTCGCCCGAGTGGAGCTGCTGTACCTTGGACGACACCAATTCTATTTAGTGGATATTTAGGATCGGGTGGCAAAATTTCAGGTGTTATTTTGCAACTCATTAACTTTGCACTGGCGTTCGTCATTTATTTACCGTTCTTAAAAATATGGGATAAACAAAAAGTAGCGGAAGAAAAGGGGGAGTAAAGAACTAAAATGGATACGATAGAAACGAAGGCTTTTCATTTAATTTTGCATGGAGGAAATGCGAGAAGTTGCTCAATGGAAGCAATTGATTGCGCAAAGCGTGGAGAATTTACAGAAGCAGAAGCGAAGTTACAAGAAGCGTTAGAGGAATTAAAGGAGGCGCACCGTGTACAAACGGAGCTCATACAGAAAGAAGCTGGTGGTGAAAAGACCGAAGTTACTCTTCTGATGGTGCACGCGCAAGATCATTTAATGAATGCGATTACGGTGAAGGAATTAGCGAGTGAATTTGTAGAATTATATAGGAAGATGTCAGTATCGGAATGAACCTTGCGTATGCAAGGTTTTTTTATTTCATTAAATAGTGGGTAAAAATAGTAAATTATTTTTCGCTAAAAAAATTTTTTAGTGTATTTTTTGTTTTAAACACAACTAGACAACTAAACACTAATCTATTTTCATACAGTTATGTGTTAAAAGCGTGTTGTTTTATAACACACTATGTGTTTTTTGAGTGACACACTAATTGAAAGCGTTAACACACAAAGAAAACAGTCGAAAAAGTGCTGATTTTAGTGGTTTTAAAAAGTTGGCACGCTAATTGCATTAATAAATAGCGTAAAGAAAAATAAATAAACATAAATTTTTTATACTACACAAGGGGGATTTTCAAATGAATATTTTATTATGTTGCTCAGCAGGGATGTCTACAAGTTTACTAGTTACAAAAATGGAAGCGGCTGCAAAAGCTCGCGGTCTAGAAGGAAAGATTTGGGCTGTATCTGGGGATGCAGTAAAAACGAATATCGATCAAGCAGATGTATTATTATTAGGACCACAAGTTCGTTACATGCTTTCTTCAATGAAAACGCTTGCTGATGAGAGAAACGTTGGAATCGATGTTATTAATCCAATGCACTACGGCATGATGAATGGAGAAGCAGTTTTAGATCACGCATTGACACTTAAAAAATAATTAGGGGGGAAGCGAAATGCAAAAATTTATTGCATTCATGGAGAAATATATTGTTCCTGTCGCTGGTAAAATCGGATCGCAACGTCACTTAGCTGCGATCCGTGATGGATTTATTGCAGTTATGCCACTTATTTTAGTTGGTGCACTGGCATCACTAATTAATGGTTTTCCATCTGAAGCTTTCCAAGATTTCATGAAAGGTTTGTTTGGTGAAACATGGAAACAAGTTGGCGGTGGAATGTGGACTGGTTCTTTCGCAATTCTAGCACTAATCATAGCATTTACAACAAGTTATAACTTAGCAAAATCTTACGGCGTTGATGGTTTGTCAGCAGGTATTATTTCATTTGGTGCGTTAATTATTCTTACGCCAACAACACCGAAAGAAGGCGGATTGAACTTAGCTTGGACAGGTGCACAAGGGTTATTCGTAGCAATTATTGTGGCACTCCTTGTTACTGAGGTATTCCGTTTCTTTGTACAAAGAAACATTACTTTTAAAATGCCTGATGGAGTACCACCAGCAGTTTTAAGATCTTTCGCAGCTATAGTTCCAGCATTTGTTATCTTAACAGTAGTTGCAGGTATTCAATTAGCAGTGAAATTAGCTGGTACAAGTGTTCATGAATTTATCTTTAATACGATTCAATCACCACTGCAAAGTTTAGCGGGGACATTACCAAGTGCAATTGTCATTGTAATCCTTGTTCATCTTCTTTGGTTCTTCGGTTTACATGGTCCAAATATCGTTGGTGGTATTATTGAGCCATTATACTTACCGGCATTAGAGAAAAACATGAAGTTATTCCAAGGTGGTACATCTGCATTTGATGTTCCAAATATTATTACAAAACCATTCTTTGATACTTTTGTATATCTTGGTGGTTCTGGTGCAACATTAGCGTTCTTAGTAGTGGTATTACTTGTAGCAAAAAGTGCACAATTACGCGGTGTATCTCGTTTATCAATTGGTCCAGGTGCATTCAACATTAATGAACCCGTAATCTTTGGTACACCAATTATTTTAAACCCGATTTTATTCTTACCGTTTATCGTAACACCAATTGTATTAGTAATTACTTCTTATACAGCTATATCTATTGGTTGGGTACCAAAAACAGTTGTGATGATTCCATGGGCAACACCACCAATTATTAGTGGTTATCTTGTAACAGGTGGGCATATTTCAGGTGCAATTCTACAGTTATTCAACTTTGTAATTGCGATGGTAATCTACTATCCATTCGTTGTGTTATGTGACCGTTCAGTTGTTCGTACTGAAAAAGCAGCAACGCAAGGAAATAATAACTCTGTACCTATGTAACACAGTAATTGTTCTCACAGATAACATTATCTGTGAGAACAATTACCTTTATATCATGTTCAAAAAGATGAGACCCATCTAGAAGAACACCAAACTATCATTCATAAATTAATATTTTAATAGAAATGTTCAAACTGAAGGGGTATTTCAATCGGTTGAACCATAATAGAGAGGGCGGTAATTATGATGACTACAGCAGAACAAATTCCATTCCAATTAATTTTAAATAGTGGTAATGCACGAAGCTTTGCAATGGAGGCACTTCAATTTGCCAAACAGGGGAAAATGGCAGAAGCTGATGAAGCGATGGTAAAGGCGAAAGAAGCGATTAATGAAGCGCATCATTTCCAAACAGAGCTCATACAATCAGAAGCAAGAGGAGAAAAAACAGAGATTAGCGTTCTTTTAATTCATGCACAAGATCATTTAATGAATGCGATTACAGTAAAAGAATTAGCAGCAGAATTTATTGACCTTTATAAAAAGTTAGAAGCGAAAGGGGAATAAAGCATGACTGGAATTAAAATTGCTACAATCGGCGGTGGATCTAGTTATACACCAGAGTTAATTGAAGGATTTATTAAGCGTTATGATGAGCTTCCTGTTCGTGAAATTTGGTTAGTAGATATTGAGGCAGGAAAAGAAAAGTTAGAAATCGTTGGTAACTTAGCGAAACGTATGGTGAAAAAATCTGGTTTACCAATCGAGGTACATTTAACACTTGATCGCCGCGAGGCATTAAAGGATGCTGACTTCGTAACAACGCAGCTTCGCGTAGGTTTATTAGAAGCTCGTGCAAAAGATGAAGCAATCCCATTAAAATATGATGTAATCGGTCAGGAAACAAATGGTCCTGGTGGTTTATTCAAAGCGTTGAGAACGATTCCTGTTATTTTAGATATTTGTAAAGATATGGAGGAGCTCTGTCCAAATGCATGGTTAATTAACTTTGCAAATCCAGCTGGTATGGTAACAGAGGCAGTTCTTCGTTATACAAATATTCAAAGAGTAGTTGGTCTATGTAACGTTCCAATCGGAATCCGCATGGGTCTTGCGAGATTACTTGAAGTAGATGCAAGTCGTGTCCACGTTGATTTCGCAGGTTTAAATCATATGGTATACGGACTAGACGTATATTTAGATGGCGTAAGTGTAATGGACCGTGTGTTAGAGCTTGTGACAGATCCAGAAAAGCAAATTACGATGGAAAATATCGCAGCGCTTAACTGGGAACCAGACTTTATTCGCGGACTTCGTGCAATTCCATGTCCATACCATCGTTACTACTACAAAACACGTGAAATGTTAGAAGAAGAAAAAGAAGCTTCGGTTGAAAAAGGTACACGTGCAGAAGTAGTAAAACAATTAGAAGATGATTTATTCGAGTTATATAAAGACCCGAACTTAGATATTAAACCACCACAATTAGAAAAACGTGGCGGCGCTTATTATAGTGACGCAGCGTGTAGCTTAATTACGTCTATTTACAACAATAAAGGTGATATCCAGCCTGTTAATACACGAAACAACGGAACAATTGCAAGCTTACCACATGATTCGGCTGTTGAAGTGAACTGTATTATTACGAAAGAAGGTCCAAAACCAATTGCAGTTGGAGATCTTCCCGTACCAGTTCGCGGTTTAGTACAGCAAATTAAATCATTTGAGCGCACAACAATTGAAGCTGCTGTTACAGGGGATTATCATAAGGCGCTGCTTGCTATGACAATCAATCCACTTGTACCATCAGATAAAGTTGCAAAACAAATTTTAGATGAAATGTTGGAAGCACATAAAGAGTATCTTCCGCAGTTCTTTAAAAAGGTAGAGAAGTAAAAGCGGCGCTATTTAGCCCGCTTTTTTTATTCTATTAGGAGGTATTATGATGATTAAGTTAATTGTAAATGCAGATGATTTCGGTCTTACGGAAGGTACAAATTACGGCATTATTGATGGGCATATAAATGGACTTGTAAATTCAACGACGATGATGATGAATATGCCAGGAACAGAGCATGCGGTACGCTTAGCGAAAGAGTATAACCTACTCGGAGTAGGCGTACATCTCGTATTAACAGCAGGGGAACCACTTCTTGGAGACGTACCATCACTTGTAGGTAGCGACGGATCGTTTCATAAACAAAGCGTCGTATGGAAAGGGAATGTAAATCCAGAAGAAGTTGAGAGAGAGTGGACTGCTCAAATTGAGAAATTCCTATCTTACGGATTAACACCAACTCATTTAGATAGTCACCATCACGTGCACGGCTTACCGATTTTGCACGATGTTCTGGAGAGATTAGCGGCTACATATAATGTTCCGATTCGTCGTTGTGAGAAAGAGCGAGCAGTGCGTCCGTTTTCTGACGTATTTTACAGTGACTTTTATGCGGATGGTGTGACGGAAGATTACTTTGCGAAGTTACAAGAAAGAGTACAAGATGAACAAACGGTAGAAATTATGGTTCATCCAGCTTATATTGATCCAGAGCTTGTGAAGCGTTCTTCTTACGTAATGGATCGTGTGAAAGAATTGCGTATTTTAACAGAAAGCGAGTTGCCTGAAGGAATAGAGCTTGTGAAGTTTTCATAGAAAAACGACGGCTATATAATGCCGTCGTTTTTTATTTACAAAATGGATAGAATATATCCGCCAAAGGCTCCGATTATAACGATAACCCAAGGTGGTGTTTTCCAAAAAGCGAGCAAACAAAATAGAAGAGAAGCAAAAACAAAGTCTACAGCGCTCATAATTGTGCTTGTCCAAATAGGATCATAAAAAGCTGCTAGTAAAATACCGACAACGGCTGCATTGACTCCAAGTAGTGCGCCTTGTATGTAAGATATTTTTCTCACACTGTTCCAAAACGGTAAAACACCAATAACGAGCAGGAAGGCAGGGAGGAAGATTGCAATTGTTGCAAGTATGGCCCCAAGCGTCCCGTTTAACACTGCTCCTATATAAGAGGCAAATGTAAATAGTGGTCCTGGTACGGCTTGTGTTAATCCATATCCAGCTAGGAACTGTTCTTTTGTCATCATGCTGTTTTGTACGAACTCACCTTCAAGAAGGGGGAGTACGACGTGCCCGCCTCCAAATACAAGTGCGCCAGAGCGATAAAAACTATCAAATAAAGCGATGTAATAAGAGAAGGGTCTTAATATTGGTAGCAGCAGTAATAGCCCGAAGAATAAGATGAGACAAGAAACTGCTATCTTTTTTGAAATAGGTACTTTTATATGTTGAGATTGGTTAATTGGTTGATTACGATATAAAAACCAGCCGATAAAGCCAGATATTATAATGAGAATGACTTGTGTCCAGCTGTTTGGCCATAGTAAAGCGATTGCGGCAGTTACAATCGCGATGGTCGCACGATTTCGGTCTGGCGTTAATTTTTGTGCCATTCCCCATATGGCATGAGCGACAATAGCGACTGCTACAAGTTTTAGTCCATGAATCCAGCCAGCACTTCCAAGGTCGAACTGATTAAGGAACGAGGCGAAGAAAACCAAAACAAGCACAGACGGTAGCGTGAATCCAATCCATGAAACAATAGCTCCTAATAAACCACCTCTTAGCAATCCAATCCCCATACCGACTTGACTGCTAGCAGGGCCAGGAAGGAATTGGCATAGTGCTACTAAATCTCCATAGCTTCGTTCATCCATCCATTTTCTTTTTTGTATGTATTCATGGTGGAAATAGCTGAGATGAGCGACAGGGCCACCAAATGAAGTAAGTCCTAATTTAAATGAGACGAGAAAAATCTCTAATAATGTGTGAAAAGTGTATTTGTTATTTTTCAAAAGTACCTCCTAGAATGTTTTTCTATGTGCATTATACAAGAGGTAGTAAAGCAAAAGGAACGATTCTAATGTAAAGATTGTGTGAATCTTTTCTTCGTAATTAAAACTTGAAAAAGTCATAAATGATTATGTATAAACCATAAAGTAGTAGAAGTAGTGCTGGGAAATTTATATAAGGAGAATGCCCGTATGACAACACATTTCTTTGCGAGGTTAACAGGTAAGAGGGAAATACCTCCTGTAAATACAGAAGCTTATGGTGTAACAGAGTTTATATTTAGTGATGATTTAAAGAAATTACAATATCGGGTCATATTGAAAAATATCGAAAAAGTTACATCATGCCAAATTCATTTAGGGAAAGCGGATCAAATTGGTCCAGTTGTTTTAAATTTGTTTGGTCCGCTAAGGCAAGGTATTAGTGTAAGTGAAGGAGTCGTGACCGGTGTAGTCAATGTGGAGGATTTTGAAGGGCCTTTACAGGGGCGAGCGTTTGATAACTTACTTCAAGAAATCATTCAGGCGAATGTATATGTAAATGTTTATACGAAGTCCAATAAGAAGGGCGAAATTAGGGGGAAAATCAGAAAAGTAAAGAAGTAGAAAAAAGGCTGTCCATATTTTGGAACAGCCTTTTCTGCTATAAGATGCAAATTTTAGCGATTATTGTCGGTAAATCGATATATTTTGAAATTCGCTGATATAATCCAGGTTACGCCGATATATTTGAAAATTGCTGATATAATCTGGGTTACGGTCGATATATTAAAAAACTGCCTCGATTAATTTTTTACAGGCTGATTTTTAATGAAGAAGTCCATGACATAAAACACTTCGTCATCAGGTATTTGTATTTCAAATGTATTTTCAATCGGTTGTAATGCTTTTTTCACTTTCATATACATCCAGTATTCATCTTGTCTTCGTTTTTCTTTATCTGGATGAGGGAGGAGGCTTTCTCCTTTTTGAAGACGGTCAACCATACAGCTCATATGCAGAATCACACCCATTAAGCTGTCAGGAGCTAGCTGTAAGGAAATTAATTCTTGAATTGTATTTAATGCGTAACGAATTGTTTTAATAAGTAATGCTCCGTCGTTCCGCTGCATCTGTTGTTCAAGAATATCAGCCATTTTTGCATATGTTTCTTCATACGTAATTAATTCTTGAATTGGCTGAATCGCTGTGTAGTTTACAATGTCTTGGAAATGATATGTTAAGCAGGGCACTTGCACATCGAAATTCGTGACGATACAAATGATATTTCGCTCTTTTTTTATGTTCTCAATCATTTTCGTTAAATCTTTTTCATGGACGATACTAATCGGAATAATTTCAATTAAGTCTTTGTCAAATCGCAAATAGTTTTCTAACATTTTTTGAATAGCTAAAGCACTGCCTTCCCCAGTTAAACAAGCTGTTAAAATAACAGATTTCATTGGTGATAGTGGCTTTTTCTTTTCTTCTTGTACGTTTAAGTAAAACGGTGTTAAGTTCTTCACTGTTTCATATAATGCATCTAATGAGTAGCCAAGCTGAGCTTTTCGAGCTGCTTCTAGTGCATGTGGAGTGCTTGTCATGGAAAGAACACGTACCGGAATTTTGAACTCAGTTTCTAATATATCACCAATATAAGCGAGCGAGCCCATATCAACGAGTAAGAGAAGTCCATTTACATTTTGGAGTGTTTTCATATACACTTTCACACGTTCTAAGAAATCTTTCGGCGATTCATGTAACGGCATATCGATACCGGTTACTTCCTCAATGCCGAGCAACTCGTTTGCGACGTTTGCCATTTCTGTTGCGATGCCGTTGCCATGTGCTAATATTAATACTTTTACTTCTGTTTGTGAGGCAGGAATTGGATCAACAACGAAGAACATTGTTAAAAAGCCTGCTTCATCGATAGGCATTGTTATTTGTAATTCGTCTTCCAGTAGTTGAATGCATTGCATAGCTACGGAAAAAGCGTCTTTATATTTCGTACGAATTTGATTTAATTGTGGGTGATGAATTTGTTTTCCTGCTTGCAAACGTTGTAGAGTTGTCTGTACATGTAAACTTAAAGCGAGAAATACTTTTTCATCAAACGTCTTGGATAAATGCTTTTCAGCAAGTTCCGCAATTTTTTCACAAACGGAAACGATATTACGATCCACAATTTTAAAAACATTTTCATGACTTGTCTTTTTTGATATTTGGTTAAAATATTGTACGAAAAAGCTTTGAAGATCATTTTCTATTAGTAATTCTAATTCGTCCTCTTCAATACCGCGAGCTTGAAGTTCTTCATATTTATAATCAATATAATCGTAAATAGAAGACTGTTTTTCATTTTCTGTTTTATGATTACTCCAACCGTCATCACCTGTAAATACAAATGTTTCATTTGGTATTTGGTATAGATGACGGCTCTTTCTTTCAATGAATAACCCTTCCTTCATATACCAAGGTAAATCTGTACTTGAAACATAGACAGAGTCACGTTTCTTTGTCACGAAGTCAGAATAGGCTTTCGCACAGGCAATTTGTACATCCGTTTTTAATTGACCGATGTTATTGGGACAATTGTAAAAGACGAAAGCACGCATTGTATTCGGACTAACGTGAATTTCTTTTCGCAGGCGGATTGCTTCATTTGTGAAAAATAGTTGTAGTAAAGCAAATCGTTCTTTATGTGTACGTTCACGAAGTGGTGGCAGCGTGACAGTCATCGGTATACGTCTTGTAAATGTTTTTAATAAAAATGAATTTGGTTCTTCTGTTGTTGCAGTAATGATCAATACGTGTGCTTTACGCTCGTTTTCTGTTTCTCCAAGGCGGCGGTATACCCCGCGGTCAATAAAGGTGAAAAGCATTTCTTGTCCCTCTGGAGGAAGGCGATGTACTTCATCTAAGAAAAGGATTCCTTCATGTGCTTTTTCAATTAACCCTTTTTGATCACTTGCCCCTGTATAAGCTCCTTTTTTAATCCCAAATAATTGCCCCAGTAGTAGCTGTGGATTATTTGCGTAATCAGCACAGTTAAAGACGATAAATGGTGCATTTTTAGGAAGCTGTTCAACTTCAATTGCATATTCGTGCATTAAAGAAGCGAACATAGATTTTCCGACTCCTGTTTCTCCTAGCAGTAAAGTATGCATGCCGTTTGGAGGGTAGAGAATCGAAGCTTTCGCTTTTTCGATTGCGATTTTAAGGCTTGTATTTTCAATTGCAAATGTATCTAATGAAGTCATTTCCTTTGAATGCGTTTCCAACGAAGCGTTCGTTTCTATATAAAAACGAACAGGACGCGTATTTGTTTTTAATAAACGTTTATCTTTTACAAGTTTGTTTAAGTCGCTACTTACATTGGCGCGATCTAGTTGCAACAGGGTAGCAAGTTCTGATGCGGTTACACCTTCTATATAATTGCCTTCTTGTATTGCGTTAAAAATGAGATCTATTCGTTTCATTTCTATTCACCTCGAAACTTCATCACTATTTAAAATTTTACACAAAAATGGGAAGGGTGGGAAGAGAAAAATAAAACAGCTTTAGCACATAGGCACTAAAGCTGTTACAATCTTGTGTCTTTCCAAAAGTTCACTTCGAGGTGAGAAGATGGATTATAGGGAAGAAGTTTGTATCCTTGTGACTGTAAGTAATCAATTACTTTGGGCAATATTTGTACGGTTACACTCGAATCATGCATTAGAATCACTTCGACTTGTTCATCGCTCTGATTACGTACTCTTTCTAGTATGGCAGAAGGATTGTCATAGCTTTTCCAGTCATATGTATCGATTGTCCAATCCCACATTTTATACTGGGCGGATACAAGTGCATCACGGTAATTCTTTTTTAAGTAAGGCATGCTACCATACGGGACACGAACGAGATGTGTATTTAATTTTGTAACTTGCTGAACAATATTTTGTGTTTGTTCCATTTCTGTAATTAAAGTGGATGGATCACCAGTGTAAAGGCGTTTTACATCGTGTGACATACTGTGAAGTCCGATATAATGCCCCTCTTTAATTAATCGTTGCATTGTTTTTTTATAATGAGGCACTTTTCCACCAATAACAAAGAAAGTTGCTTTTCCGTTCTTTTCTTTTAAGATGTTTAAAATTTGCGTAGTATATTTGTTTGGTCCGTCATCAAATGTTAAGTACGCGATTTTTTGGATAGGAGAGGTAGTTTCAGTATTTGGATGATGTTCAGCAGGGATCATTGTAGTCGCTCCTGCATGAGATGACGCGTACATAGTAATCGTTAAAAATAAAATAATGTATTGAAATACTCGCTTGATCATAACATTCACCCTCAGTTTGACAATCAAGATGTAAAAAAGAAAATATAATCCTTTTCTTATTATGTATATCTTTCTCCAATAGTGGGACTCTCAAACAAACTATATTTTGGAAATATGAAATGAGGAGTAAAAAATAAAAAATAGCATCCTCTTATAAGAAAGAGGATGCTATTTGAATATTTCATAATTGTAAAGGCTATACTACAATTAGTCTTCGCGTTTTTTCACTTTTTTATAAAAGGAAATAAGTGGTTTGTAACGTTCATGTACAAGCCCAATTACTTCAGCAATGATTTCTGTAAAGAAGATTAAAACGAAAAGAAGAATAATGGATAACCATAATGTCGCACTAGAGAAAATGATTGCATTTACACTAAAGAAAATACCGAATGCGTATATAATTAGTACCGTTTTACGATGAGAGAAGCCCATTGCAAGTAAACGGTGATGTAAATGCGATTTATCTGGTGCTGAAATAGGTTTTTTATTTACGATACGGCGGATAATTGCAAATGTCGTATCAAATACGGGTACGCCTAAAATGATAACTGGAACGATAAAGCTGAATAACGTTACGCTTTTGTATAATCCAAGTAACGATATAACAGAAATACAGTATCCTAAAAATAGTGCGCCTGTATCTCCCATGAAAATTTTTGCTGGATGGAAGTTGTAGAATAAAAATCCAATTGTACTTGCTAATGTAATTAATGCTAGTGGTAAAATAATAGCAGCTCCAGTGCCCCATGGGCTAGTGAAGGCCATATATGCTAGCGTTGCAAGTACGATAGATGAAATACCAGCAGATAACCCATCTAAGCCATCAATTAAGTTGATTGCATTTGTAATACCTACAATCCAAAATACTGTAATTGGATAAGCAAGCCATCCGAGTTCAGTATCCCCGAGGATTGGAATATATAATACTTGCACTAATAATCCACTTTTTACAATCATCATGGCAACTAATAGTTGTCCACCGAATTTTACCTTCGCAGATAACTCGTACATATCATCTAAAATACCGATGATTACAATGATAATCGCACCTAGCGTTATCGATAACATTCTTTGTTCATATAAGCCGCCAACAACAAATCCTACAGCTACACCAATAAATATCGCTAATCCGCCAAGACGAGGCATGATCTTTTGGTGTACTTTACGCGCGTTTGGCTTATCTGTTGCTCCTATTTTAAAAGCTAACTTAATAACTAAAGGAGTAACGACGAGTACAGTGATGAAAGATGCCAAAATGGCATAAATCACTTGTGAGTCCATTAATACCCCACCCTTTTATAGTCTAACGTAATTTTTTAAAAATGTATTTATCTGAAAATTATGATGTTTATTTACAGGCTCATAACATATGGTATCACAAAAAGATTAGAATTCAATCTTTTTTTCTGTTTACGGTAAATGGAAGCAGATAGAATATATGACAATTGTATACAGAATGTTGAATCATTTGAGAAGGTTAATCGTATTGGACTTTGGAATATGACATTTTCTCTTTTTCTTCGATAGTGAATACTTTTATTTCAGTATTATAAGTGTTACACGTAGAAATGAGTAAGTTCCGTGTTAAAATGTGGGAATTTATCCGTAGGAACGGGCAGTAAGGTTTCCACCTCAAAATTCAGTTGGAGAAAAGAAGTTATGTGGGAACCTTAGTTCCTGTAAAATCTCGATTGGTTTAATTAATAATTAGTGGAGGATGGATGCCCCTCACTGAATAAAGTTTCATTTTATATTCTTGCATGTAATTTTACAAAAACTTAAAAAAGAATGGAAAAAGTAATTCATATAATAAAGAAGTAAAAGAGTTTTCTCATTTTTAATGTGAGAGGGGGAAGCACAGGGAGAATTCTATGTATTCGTATATTTTCTATTGTATATTCCTGTGCGAAAAGGAAATGAAAATTACGATAATAGGTACCGGATACGTTGGATTGATTACAGGAGTAGGGCTGGCAATGTTAGGCCATTCAGTCACATGTTTTGATATAAATAATGAGAAAATTGAACGGATAAAGCAAGGGGATCTACCTATTTATGAAGCGGGTTTATATGAATTAATAAATGATGCATATGAGAATGATCGTTTAACTTTTACAACAAGTAGAGTAAAAGCATTTTACGATGCAGAATTTATATTTATTGCAGTTGGAACGCCATCTTTATTAGATGGGACAGCGGATTTAACATATATTCGAAGTGCTTGTGACGATATCGGGACATATGCGACGAACGATATTATTGTCGTTACGAAAAGTACGGTTCCTGTAGGTACAAATGATGTTATGAGGGGATGGATTGAGAAGAAATTACAAAATAGATATGAATTACATATCGTATCGAATCCAGAGTTTTTACGGGAAGGTTCAGGGATTTACGATTTTTTTCAGGGAGATCGTATTGTAATTGGAGCAGATAATGAGGAAGCGGCACGAAAAGTAGGAAATTTGTATAGTGAATTACGCTTAAAAACGTATGTTACAGATATAAAAAGTGCAGAGATGATTAAATATGCATCGAATGCTTTTTTAGCGACAAAAATTAGTTTTATCAATGAAATTTCAAATATATGTGAGAAGGTAGGAGCCAATGTATTAGACGTTGCACAAGGGATGGGAATGGATAAGAGAATCGGGGCGTCTTTTTTAAATGCGGGCATTGGTTATGGAGGA
Source organism: Bacillus thuringiensis (assembly GCF_022095615.2). Lineage (NCBI taxonomy): Bacteria > Bacillati > Bacillota > Bacilli > Caryophanales > Bacillaceae > Bacillus > Bacillus thuringiensis. The sequence goes on along the minus strand of NZ_CP155559.1, from coordinate 4,889,219 downwards.
TCGTGTTTTCCAAAAGATACGAAAGCCCTTGTGCAAATTGCAGGGAATGTGGCGCATGATTTTCGCTTGTTAAAAGCAGTCATTGAAGTGAATAATAAACAACAGTTGTTATTGATTGAGAAAGCGAAGAAAGTATTAAATATGAACAAGAAGCGGATTGCGGTGCTGGGAGCGGCATTTAAACCGAATACTGATGATATAAGAGACGCACCGTCTCTTATTATGATACAAGAATTAATTCATATAGGTGCGGATGTAGTTCTATATGACCCGAAGGCAATTCAAAATATGAAAAATATCTTTGGAGAGACTATACAATATAGCGAATGTATAGATGAATCGATTAGAGGAGCGAGTGCGGCTTTTATCATGACAGAATGGGAATCTATTCGAACTTATCCGTTAGAAAAGTACGCACAACTTATGAGAGAGCCTATTTTATTCGATGGAAGAAATTGTTATACTATTGAGGATGTCAAGAAGCAAGGGATAGATTATTATTCTGTTGGAAGAGAAAGTATTTGTAAGAGGGAATTTTCCGTTATTCGTTAAAAAGGCATGTATTCATGAATATTCTTATATGTCATAATAGAATTTGTAACTAGTGAAAGAAAAGAGGCAATGAAATGACTGAACGTTTAAAAGTAATGACAATTTTCGGGACACGTCCAGAAGCAATTAAAATGGCACCTCTTGTGTTAGAGTTGCAGAAGCATACAGACAAAATTGAATCAATTGTGACTGTAACAGCGCAACATCGTCAAATGTTAGACCAAGTATTAAGTATCTTTGGAATTACACCAGATTTCGATTTGAATATTATGAAAGATCGCCAAACTTTAATTGATATTACAACGCGTGGTTTAGAAGGTTTGGATAAAGTAATGAAAGAAGCAAAGCCGGATATTGTACTTGTACATGGTGATACAACGACAACATTTATTGCAAGTTTAGCTGCTTTCTATAATCAAATTCCAGTAGGTCATGTCGAAGCAGGACTTCGTACATGGGATAAATATTCTCCATACCCAGAAGAGATGAATCGCCAATTAACAGGCGTAATGGCAGATCTTCATTTCTCGCCTACAGCAAAATCAGCAACGAACTTACAAAAAGAAAATAAAGATGAGTCACGCATTTTCATAACAGGAAATACAGCGATTGACGCACTAAAAACGACTGTAAAAGAAACATATAGTCATCCTGTACTAGAGAAACTTGGAAATGATCGTCTTGTACTTATGACAGCTCACCGTCGTGAAAACTTAGGAGAGCCAATGCGTAATATGTTCCGAGCAATTAAACGTCTTGTTGATAAGCATGAGGACGTACAAGTTGTGTATCCTGTTCATATGAACCCTGTTGTTCGTGAAACAGCGAATGATATTTTAGGCGATCATAGCCGCATTCATTTAATTGAGCCGCTAGATGTAATTGATTTCCACAATGTTGCAGCTCGTTCATACTTAATGTTAACTGATTCTGGTGGTGTACAAGAGGAAGCGCCGTCACTAGGTGTACCGGTTCTTGTTCTTCGTGATACAACAGAGCGCCCAGAAGGTATTGAAGCAGGTACATTGAAATTAGCAGGAACAGACGAAGAGACAATCTTTGGTCTTGCGGATGAGTTGTTATCAAATAAAGAAGCTCATGATAAGATGTCAAAAGCATCTAATCCTTACGGTGATGGCCGTGCATCAGAGCGTATTGTAGAAGCAATTTTACAACACTTTAATAAGTAAATAAAAAAGAGCCAAATCATATGTGATTTGGCTCTTTTTGTTATTGCTGATTTCTCATAATCCACTCTGCATGAGCATTCGTAGAAGGAGGTGGCTCAGTTGGTGTTTTGTTCTGATTCTGATTCGTTTCTTTCTTTGCTTTTTCGTCAGAGTTAGAATTGGAAGAAGGATTTGATTCGGTTTTTTTAGTTGGATTTTCTTGAGTGTTTGCCGTTTCTCCTAATTCTTTTTTAATTTCGTTACGTACTGTCTCTACACCGATTGGATCTGGAAGGAAGTAATAAATACCACCTATTTTTTTGTCTTCTCCTTCAAGTTTGAGCGTTTGTATTGTAGAAGGATCAAACCCAGATAGTTTATTGTAAAGTGCAAGTCCGTCAGAAATAGGAATGTCAGTTTTTATATATTTTCCAACGACTGCTGTTAAATCTTTAATTTTAAATACGGTAGAGGCTGAATTTAGTTTTTGAGCAACAGCGGCTAGTAATTGTCTTTGTCTAGCAGCCCGACCATAATCGCCGTTTGGATCCTGCTTTCGCATACGTACGTATGCGAGTGCTTCTTCCCCATTTAAGTCTTGTTGTCCTTGCTTAAATTTGATTTTTTTGTAGTAATCCACGTCCGAACGCTCCCAAAAATCGAATGGGACATCAACAGTAACACCGCCAACAGCATCAACAATACCTTTAAAGCCTTGGAAATCAATTTTAATATAATGGTCTACAGGAACTTTTAGAAAACCTTCGACCGTTTTGATTGCCATTTCTTCTCCGCCGTAAGCGTGCGCAGCGTTAATTTTGTCCTCTTTGTTCTTACCAACAATTGGAACGCGACTATCACGAGGGATACTCATAAGCGAAATCTTTTTAGTTTTCGGATTGACGGTCGCAAACATTAATGAATCTGTACGACCGTTTTGACCGTCCGTTGCATAATCTTCTATACCCATAATGAGGAGTGTAAAAGGCTCCTTTGTAATTTCTACATCTTCGGTTCTCAAGTCCGATTTTTGACGAGTAAAACCACTATACATCCCCATGAGAGAAGAGTAGGAATTTAATATATAAAGTCCTACACCACCAAATAAAAATACGAAAATAAGGAAGTAGAAAAACTTTCTTCTTCGTTTCTTTTTTATTCTGCTATTTTGGAGATGATAATAACGTTCTTCCATATATAATCTCCTTAGTTCATTTGTAGGAAAGTAATTCACTACATTAATCTTTAAAGGTGATAATATAGCTATTCTTAGATAACATCTTGTTCTAAGTACAACATATCTCCTTCTGTAATTGTACATTTCCCATTTGTTAACTCAATCATCCAATCTGTGAATGCTTGTTTTCCGTCTTCTTCTACATACGTATCAAATGTGACATTTTCGAGATAATGTATATCTTTAATGGCATATTTCGAATTACGTAATTCATTTTCAATTTTGCCAAGTAATGTGTAATCAATTTCGGTCTGCATAACACGCATTAGTTTTCGCTGAACGACACCAACATGATTAATACCCTCACTTGTACATTTTCCATATGCGCGAATTAATCCACCTGCGCCAAGTTTAATGCCACCAAAATAGCGTGTAACGACAACGACGGTATCTTTTAAACCGCGTTTTTTTAGTACCTCTAACATAGGTACGCCAGCTGTACCGCTAGGTTCTCCATCATCATTTGCTTTTTGGATTTGATCTTGTTCGCCAATCAAATACGCAGAACAATTATGTGTGGCATTCCAATTTTGTTTTTTTATTTTTTGTATAAACTCTTGAGCTTCTTCTTCGGTTGTAGCTCTGCTAACATAACAAATAAATCTTGATTTTTGAATGACAATTTCATGCTCACCGTAGTCTTTGATTGTTAAATATTGTAATAACACTCGTATACGCCCCTATCTACCAAAATGACTAGTACTTTACATTTTAAAAGCGAGCGTTTTTATATTCAAACATTTTTTATAAATAAGTTGAAATTTTTGGTGAGTATTTCCCCTTTTTGTTGTAATTTGTCGAGATGGTGAGTATAATTCCAAATCGGCATTTTCATGTATGGATGCACCATTTTTAGTTTTCGTGTAAACTTAGGGAATAAAAACTTTTTTATAAGGCAGGTACGCAAATGAAAACAGCTATTGTTACTGATAGTACAGCATATATACCGAAGCATATTCGTGATGAACTCAATATATATATGATTCCATTAAACGTTGTGTTTGGAACGGAATCTTATCAAGAAGAAGCTGAAATTTCAGTAGATGATTTCTATGTAAAAGTACGTGAGCAAGAAGAACTTCCGAAAACTTCTCAGCCAGCAATCGGAAAGTTTGTTGAGTTATTTGAAGAACTATCTAAGGATTACGATGCGGTTATTAGCATTCATCTTTCAAGTGGAATTAGTGGTACATATCAAACGGCCACGACAGCCGGGCAAATGGTAGAGGGTATTGATGTATATACGTACGACTCTGAAATTAGTTGTGAAGTACAAGGATTCTATGTACGTGAAGGGGCAAAATTAGCAAGCGAAGGAAAAGATCCGAAAGAGATCGTTGCCCGTTTTGATGAAATGAAGCAAACGATGGACGCTTATTTTGTAGTGGATGATTTACATCATTTACAACGTGGCGGACGATTAAATAGTGCACAAGCCTTCATTGGTAGTTTGTTACAAGTGAAGCCCGTTTTATATTTTAGAGATAAAATCATTATTCCATTTGAAAAGATTCGTACACGTAAAAAAGCGTTAAAACGAATTGTTGAAATTTTTGATGAGCAAGCAAGTCAAGGTTTACCTATGGAAGCAGTTATCATTCATGCACAACGTGAAGAGGAAGCGAATGAATGGAAGGCAGAATTAGAAGCAAAATATCCTCATGTCACAATCCGAACAGGTTATTTTGGTGCTGTAATTGGTACGCATTTGGGTGAAGGTGCATTAGGTCTTGGATGGTATACGAAGTAATAAAGATATCAAAAGCTCTCTTTTTGAAGAGGGTTTTTTTACGGGTATTTTGCCTGTAGTTGACAAGTTAATATTTGGAAATGGTAAAATGTACGTAAAATAAAATAATGAGGAAAGTTTTATAACTTACTTTTTACAAGAAACTATATTATAATGGAAGAGAGGTGAAAGATATGGAGCATAATTCTTGTTTATGTCCAAAGTTTGAGTCAGCTTTTACTTTGCTTAGTAAAAAATGGACTGGCTTAATTATTAAATCTTTGCTTGAAGAGTCAAAACGTTTTAGAGAAATCGCAGATATTATACCAAATATGAGCGATCGTATGTTGTCAGAGCGTTTAAAGGAATTGGAAAGCGAAGGCATTGTAGTTCGTAATGTTTACCCAGAAGTACCAGTTCGAATCGAGTACGGCTTAACTGACAAAGGGAAAGCATTAGAAAGTGTTATGGATGAAGTCCAAAATTGGGCTGAGAAATGGATGAAATAACGTTTTGATTTCATTTGGATTAGTGTATTTAACAAAACGTAAGGGAAACCTTGCGTTTTTTCTTTGCTTATAAAAATCTTTTGAAATTCTACACATACATACAAAAATATGCATATTTTGCGATAGAGTTACATATAATATTACATTTGTTTTACAATAGCGTAACATTAGCAAAAAAAATCCCGAATTATGGTATAAATTTTATAGGTTATATACGGAAAAAAGACAAAAGAAAGCGGTGTAAAAAATAAAATGAAAAAGCTAAAAATGGCATCTTGCGCATTAGTTGCAGGGTTAATGTTTTCAGGACTAACACCAAATGTATTTGCAGAAGATAAGATTTCTGACGTGAAATCACAAATTAATACACAAAATGACACTTTACATAAACAACAACAAGAACGTGATGAATTACAAAAACAAATGAATGACTTAAACAAAACAATTCAAGGTTTGGATAAGTCTGTTCAAGAGAATGCTTCAAAGCTTGATGAAACAACTAAAAAAGTTGCTGATACTGAGCAATTAATTGAAAATAAAAATAAAGATATTGCAGAACTACAAACGAAAATTGCAAAACGTGAAGAATTATTAAGAAAACGTTTAGTTGCACTTCAAGAACAACCAAATACAAATGTTGTAACAGAAGTTCTTGTAAACTCTAAAAACGTTGCAGATCTAGTTGATCGTTTAGCTTCTGTTTCTAAAATTCTTGAGTCTGACGAAGATATCATGAAAACACAACAAGAAGATCAAGCGAACGTGAAAAAAGATGTTGAAACGGTAAAAACAAAGCAAAAAGAATTAAAAGAAGCACAAGCTCAAATTGAAACTGCTAAGAAAGAACTTGACGCTGAAAAAGCGAAAAAATCAACAGCAGTAAATGATTTAAGCGGCAAAATGGATACAGTTGTAACTTCAATGACAAGTACGGAAAGTCAATTGAAAGATCTTGAAAAACAAGCATTGCAATTACAACGTATTGCTGAACAAGAAGCACAAGAAAAAGCTGCACAAGAAGCTGCTGCTCAAAAACAAGCAGAACAAGCTGCTAAAGATGCGCAAGCGCCTACAGCACAAGCTGCACCTGCTCAGCAAGCTGCGCCAGCAAACAACGGTGGACAAGCTCAAAAAGAGGAACCTAAAACAGAAGCACCTAAGCAAGAAAAGAAACAAGCAGAGCCAGCACCAGCTTCAAATGCGGGTGGTGTAATTGGTAAAGCGCAGAGCTACTTAGGTTTACCATATGTTTGGGGAAGTGCATCTCCATCAAACGGTGGTTTTGACTGTAGTGGATTCATTTCTTACATCTTCGGTGTAGGACGTCAAGACGTTGCAGGTTACTGGAATTCAGTTTCTAAAGTAAGTAGCCCACAACCTGGAGATTTAGTATTCTTCCAAGGTACTTATAAACCAGGTCCATCTCACATCGGTATTTACGTTGGGAATGGCCAAATGATTCATGCTGGTGATAAAGGGATTGCTTACGCTAGCTTAAGCAGTAGCTACAACCAAAAACATTTCTTAGGATACGGTCGATTCTAGGATTTATAAACGAATAAAACATGTGTATAAAGTCGATAGCTTACTATTTTATAAGTAGGTTATCGGCTTTTTTGAGTTTTTACGAGATTATGAGAAGGGTTTATAGTAGTGCTGGAGGTGGTTGCTGATGTTAGCAGGGAAACAGTTACTATTAGAGGAACTCTCTTCAGATTTACGGGATACATTACAAGAGTTGAAAAAGAAGAGGGAGGTCGTATGTGTACAAGGTGTAATAAAGAAGGCTTCTAAATATATATGTCAGCGCTGCGGTAATATAGAGCAGCGGCTATTTGCGTCATTTTTATGTAAAAGGTGCAGTAAAGTATGTACGTATTGCCGGAAGTGTATAACGATGGGGAGGGTAAGTGAATGTGCTGTACTCGTTCGTTGGATTGCTGAAAGAAAAGGAGAAAAAAGTTTAAATCCATTACAGTGGAATGGGACTTTGTCTACCGGTCAGGAGTTGGCGGCGCAAGGTGTTATAGAAGCTATTAAGCAGAAAGACTCTTTTTTTATTTGGGCTGTGTGCGGGGCTGGAAAGACAGAAATGTTATTTTACGGTATGGAAGAGGCATTGCGAAAAGGAGAAAGAGTTTGTATCGCAACGCCCAGAACAGACGTTGTACTGGAATTAGCGCCGAGATTACAAAAAGTGTTTCCAAATGTAAATGTAGCTTCCTTATACGGAGGAAGTGAAGATAGGGACAAAGATGCAGCGTTAGTAGTTGCAACGACTCATCAATTGTTACGTTACTATAGAGCATTTCATGTCATGATTGTAGATGAGATAGATGCCTTCCCGTATCATGCGGATCAAATGTTACAGTATGCAGTGCAACAAGCAATGAAAGAGAAAGCGGCACGTATTTATTTAACGGCAACTCCCGATGAAAAGTGGAAGCGTAATTTCAGAAGCGGGAAACAAAAAGGTATTATTGTCTCAGGGCGATACCATCGTCACCCGTTACCAGTTCCTCTATTTTGCTGGTGCGGAAATTGGAAGAAAAGCCTTCATCATAAAAAAATCCCTCGAGTTTTACTACAATGGTTAGAAATGTACGTAAACAAAAAACATCCCATTTTTTTATTTGTTCCTCATGTGCGATATATAGAAGAATTGAGCCTGATATTGAAAACGTTGGATCATAGAATCGATGGTGTACATGCAGAAGATCCGATGAGAAAAGAAAAAGTAGCAGCTTTCAGAAAGGGAGAAATTCCGTTATTAGTTACAACGACAATTTTAGAGAGAGGAGTAACGGTGAAGAATTTACAAGTTGCGGTGTTAGGAGCAGAAGAAGAAATATTTTCAGAAAGCGCGCTCGTACAAATTGCAGGTCGAGCAGGTCGTAGTTTTGAAGAACCTTATGGTGAGGTTATTTATTTTCATTACGGTAAGACAGAGGCGATGGTACGCGCGAAAAAACATATTCAAAGTATGAACAAAAAGGCAAAAGAACAAGGGTTAATCGATTAATGCATTGTCTACTTTGTGATGAGTATATGTTGGAAACAGTTAGTTGGTACACCTTTTTTATAAAGCCTCATAAAAAATATATATGTGACAGATGTGAGCGGAAACTTTCCTATATTATAGGAGAGATTTGCATTGAGTGTGGGCGACCTTTAGAGGACTTTCCTTCCGAATATAAAGAAAATGATATTTGTATGGATTGCGTAAGGTGGATAAATGAGGAGAAGTATTGTCCTTTTAAAAATCGTTCTTTGCACGTGTACGATGATGAGATGAAAAAAATATTAGCGCAGTTTAAGTTTCGGGGGGATGCAGAGTTAGTTCATATTTTTCATCGATCCTTTCGGGAGCTATTTCAAAAACATTTTACGAACGTTTCAAGTGTTATTGCTGTTCCACTTAGTAGGGAACGGGAATATGAACGTGGTTTTAATCAGGCAGAGTTATTAGCAGCTTGTTTGCCTGTCAAAACTTTCTATTCATCATTAAGAAGAAAGGAAACAGAAAAACAAAGTAAGAAGACACGTAAAGAAAGGCTTTCGGGAAGTAATCCTTTTTATTTTCAGGGAGAAGAGATGTTTCATGGTCAACACATTTTACTCATTGATGATGTATATACGACAGGAATTACAGTTAGACAAATTGGAAGTCTTTTATACGATAGAGGAGCAAGAGAAGTTTCTAGTTTGACGCTCTGTAGAAGTTGATCTGTAACTGTCGAAAGGGATAATAAAAAGACGATAAGTCTTCTTTGACTTCGTAAGTTGTCATTCGTTATAGTCAAATTATAGGGCGAATGCCCTGATTTTTAGAGTGAAGGGAATGGAATGAACATGCAAGGAAGAGTGAAATGGTTCAATGCAGAAAAGGGATTTGGGTTTATTGAGCGTGAAGATGGTGATGATGTATTTGTGCATTTTTCTGCTATTCAACAAGATGGATATAAGTCATTAGAAGAAGGGCAACAAGTTAAGTTTGACATTGTAGATGGAGCACGTGGACCACAAGCAGCTAATGTTGTAAAACTGTAGGGATATTGTTTTTGGGAAGAGAAAGCTGCGTTTGTGGCAACGTTATATATATGTGGTAGAACCTCTTGTTTTTTGCAAGGGGTTTTTGTTATGAATCAAGTTGTCAAAAAGTTGTTTCTTTTCTGTAACGAATTGTCCACAGTTATATTCGTTATTCACGATGTTAATAGGATAAAATAAAGATAGAAACGATGCATCTTTTCATTTCAACAAAAAACGATAAAAAAATCGCAATTCCACTAATTTTTTTAAAAAAGTTAGAAGGAGTTTTTAAGCCAGTGTCGAAATTATAGTACATAGGCTTGAAAGGAGGAATTCATCTATGAAATTCAACATTCGTGGTGAAAATATTGAAGTAACTCCAGCATTAAAGGAATATGTAGAGAAAAAACTAAGTAAGTTAGAGCGTTATTTTGATACATTCCCAGAGATTAAAGTTAATTTAAAAGTATACTCTGACAAGCAACGTGTCGAGGTAACAATTCCATTTACTGATTTATTACTTCGTGCAGAAGAAACTAATAGCGATATGTACGCTGCTATCGATTTAGTAGTTGATAAACTTGAGCGACAAATTCGTAAACATAAAACAAAGGTAAATCGTAAGTTACGTGAGAAAGGTTCTGTGAAAACGAACTTTATCCTTCCAGAAGCAGTAGCTGTTTTGGATGCGGTAGAAGAGGATGAATTAGAACTTGTACGTACAAAACGATTTGATTTAAAACCGATGGACGTTGAAGAAGCGATCCTACAAATGGATATGCTAGGACATAATTTCTTCGTCTTCACAAATGCTGATACAAATGAAACTAATGTTGTATATGGCCGTAAAGATGGGAAATATGGTTTAATCGAAACTAAATAATAATTCAAAAGCGCAGCCGAAATGGCTGCGCTTTTTTTGCTGAAAATAGATTTTGAAAAAAAGTTTTCTTAATTTAGAACGAGACATTTCGCCGATTGTTGTCATAGTTATAAGACAAGTGTTACAATTATCATTAGGTATATACATTTTAGTTTTTTTAATTAGGAGAAAAATTGGCATAACATACATTTGATTTTTATAACGACTGATTGTAATAGAAAAAGAAAAGACAATCGGAAGTTTTATTTTAATAAAAAAGAGGAGCGTATTTCCTATGATCGGTATTTTAAAAAAGGTATTTGATGTAAATCAACGCCAAATTAAACGTATGCAGAAGACAGTTGAGCAAATTGATGCATTAGAATCATCTATTAAGCCACTAACAGATGAACAATTAAAAGGAAAGACGCTTGAATTTAAAGAACGTCTAACAAAAGGTGAGACAGTAGATGATCTACTTCCTGAAGCTTTTGCGGTTGTTCGCGAAGCTGCGACTCGTGTTCTTGGAATGCGTCCGTATGGCGTGCAGTTAATGGGTGGTATTGCCTTACATGAAGGGAATATCTCTGAGATGAAAACGGGTGAAGGTAAAACGTTAACATCTACATTACCTGTATATTTAAATGCTTTAACAGGAAAAGGTGTTCACGTTGTTACAGTCAATGAATACTTAGCACAACGTGATGCGAGCGAAATGGGACAACTTCATGAGTTCCTAGGCTTAACAGTAGGAATTAACTTAAACAGCATGTCACGCGAAGAGAAACAAGAGGCTTATGCTGCTGATATTACGTATAGCACAAATAATGAGCTTGGATTCGATTACTTACGTGACAACATGGTTTTATATAGAGAGCAGTGCGTTCAACGTCCACTTCATTTTGCTATTATCGATGAAGTCGATTCTATCTTAGTCGATGAAGCGCGTACGCCGCTTATTATTTCAGGACAAGCACAAAAATCAACAGAGTTATACATGTTTGCAAATGCATTCGTTCGTACATTAGAAAATGAAAAAGAATATTCATTTGATGTGAAAACGAAAAATGTAATGTTAACAGAAGATGGTATTACGAAAGCTGAGAAAGCTTTCCATATTGAAAACTTATTCGATTTAAAACATGTAGCACTTCTTCACCATATTAATCAGGCGCTTCGTGCACACGTTGTTATGCATCTTGATACAGATTATGTTGTACAAGAAGGCGAAATCGTAATTGTAGACCAATTCACTGGTCGTCTTATGAAAGGTCGTCGTTATAGCGAAGGTTTACACCAAGCTATTGAAGCAAAAGAAGGCGTAGAAATTCAAAATGAAAGTATGACACTCGCAACAATTACGTTCCAGAACTATTTCCGTATGTATGAAAAGTTATCTGGTATGACTGGTACAGCGAAAACGGAAGAAGAAGAGTTCCGTAGTATTTACAATATGAATGTTATCGTAATTCCAACGAACAAAGATATTATTCGTGATGACCGTGCTGATTTAATCTTCAAATCAATGGAAGGCAAATTCAATGCAGTTGTTGAGGATATTGTAAATCGTCATAAACAAGGGCAACCTATTCTTGTTGGTACAGTTGCAATTGAAACGTCAGAGCTTATTTCAAAAATGTTAACACGTAAAGGTGTACGCCATAACATTTTAAACGCGAAAAACCATGCGCGTGAAGCAGATATCATTGCAGAAGCTGGTATGAAAGGTGCTGTAACGATTGCGACGAACATGGCTGGTCGTGGTACGGATATTAAGCTTGGAGACGATATTAAAAACGTTGGTCTAGCAGTTATCGGTACAGAGCGTCACGAAAGCCGTCGTATTGATAATCAGTTACGTGGTCGTGCTGGTCGTCAAGGGGACCCTGGTGTAACGCAGTTCTACTTGTCTATGGAAGATGAACTAATGCGCCGCTTCGGTTCTGACAATATGAAAGCGATGATGGATCGTCTTGGTATGGATGATTCACAGCCGATTGAAAGTAAAATGGTTTCTCGTGCGGTAGAATCTGCACAAAAACGTGTAGAAGGAAATAACTATGACGCACGTAAGCAGTTACTGCAGTACGATGATGTACTTCGTCAGCAACGTGAAGTTATTTACAAACAGCGTCAAGAAGTAATGGATTCTGAGAATTTACGCAGTATTATTGAAGGTATGATGAAATCTACAGTAGAACGTGCTGTTGCGCTTCATACACAAGAGGAAATTGAAGAAGATTGGAATATTAAAGGTCTTGTTGACTACTTAAATACAAACCTTCTGCAAGAAGACGATATAAAAGAAGAAGAGTTACGTCGTCTTGCTCCAGAGGAAATGAGCGAGCCAATTATCGCGAAATTAATAGAGCGTTACAACGACAAAGAAAAGCTTCTGCCAGAAGAGCAAATGCGTGAGTTTGAAAAAGTTGTTGTATTCCGTGTAGTAGATACGAAATGGACAGAGCATATTGATGCGATGGATCACCTTCGTGAAGGTATTCATTTACGTGCTTACGGTCAAATTGATCCACTTCGTGAGTATCAAATGGAAGGATTCGCAATGTTCGAGTCGATGATTGCTTCTATTGAAGAGGAAATCTCTCGTTACATTATGAAGGCTGAAATTGAACAAAACTTAGAGCGTCAAGAAGTTGTTCAAGGTGAAGCTGTTCATCCATCTAGTGATGGCGAAGAAGCGAAGAAAAAACCAGTTGTAAAAGGAGACCAAGTAGGCCGCAACGATGTATGTAAATGTGGTAGCGGTAAAAAATATAAAAACTGCTGTGGTATCGGGAAGTAATACAGGGCGGTAGCCCAGATTGCTTTGCAAAATTTTACATCAAAAATGTATAATTAAGAAAGATTAAACTCTCTCCGTCATAAGTGGAGAGAGTTTCCCTTGTTTTGATAAGAAAGTAACAGCAATTACATAGAGGTGAAGGAAATGGAATTAGTAGAAATTAGACAAGAATTAGAGAAAATGGCTAAGAGATTAGCGGCTTTTAGGGGGTCTCTTTGACCTTCCTACTAAGGAGAAACAAATTGCAGAGTTAGAAGAGACAATGATGGGTGCAGGATTTTGGGATGACCAACAAGGCGCACAAGCTGTAATTAACGAAGCTAATGCACTGAAAGAGATGGTTGGAAAGTTCCGTCAGTTAGATGAGACATTCGAAAATTTAGAAATCACGCATGAGCTTTTAAAAGAAGAGTATGATGAAGATTTACATGAGGAACTTGAATCTGAAGTGAAAGGCTTAATTCAAGAAATGAATGAGTATGAGCTTCAGTTACTACTAAGCGATCCTTATGATAAAAATAACGCTATTTTAGAATTACATCCAGGTGCTGGTGGAACAGAGTCACAAGACTGGGGTTCTATGTTATTACGTATGTACACACGTTGGGCTGAAAAACGTGGGTTTAAAGTAGAAACGGTTGACTACTTACCAGGTGATGAAGCTGGTATTAAGAGTGTTACTTTATTAATTAAAGGTCATAATGCTTACGGTTATTTAAAGGCAGAGAAAGGTGTACATCGTCTTGTACGTATTTCGCCATTCGATTCTTCAGGCCGTCGTCATACATCGTTCGTATCTTGTGAAGTTGTACCTGAGTTCAATGATGAAGTTGAAATCGAAATACGTTCAGAAGACTTAAAAGTTGATACGTACCGTGCAAGTGGTGCAGGTGGACAGCATATTAATACGACAGACTCAGCAGTTCGTATTACACATACACCAACAAACACAGTTGTAACATGTCAGTCAGAGCGTTCACAAATTAAAAACCGTGAGCACGCGATGAAAATGTTAAAAGCGAAATTGTATCAAAAGAAACTAGAAGAGCAACAAGCGGAGTTAGATGAAATTCGCGGTGAACAAAAAGAAATCGGATGGGGTAGCCAAATTCGTTCTTACGTATTCCACCCGTATTCTCTTGTGAAAGACCACCGTACAAATACAGAGGTTGGTAACGTACAAGCGGTTATGGATGGAGAAATTGATCCATTTATTGATGCTTACTTACGTTCTCGCATCTAATAAGCGAAAAAAAGCCAACAAAGTTGTCGGCGTATGCTGAGGATAGTCGAGGAGATAAAGAATTTGATTTTATTTCTATAGATGAAGTAAAGAGGAAGAGAAGTTGGAAACGACAACTTCTCTTTTTGATGAGATTATATGTAGCATACAATGTTGTATATTGTTTTGTAAAAAGTAGAGAATAGTAAAACAGAGCGGCAATAGAGTAAGACTTGAACAGAAATTTTCTGATTTTCTGTTCAACAAGAATTCTTTATAGAAGTTTTTATGTTGTTCACAGAATTGAAACAACTTATGAAAGCTTTATATTATCAGGGTTCTTACTGTATTTTTGAAAAATATGAAATATACCTTAGTTTTTCTATATAAAGATAATGCTTATAATGAAAATGAGTGTGTTAGGAATGAAAAGAATATCAACAATGGGGAGCGATAGAAATGAAAAAGAAATTGTTGGCTATTGCGTTAGGAACATCAGTCGTTTTTGCTTTAGGAGCATGTGGAAATAAAGAAGAGAGTAAGCCTTCGAAACAATCTGCAAGCACAGATAGCGCAGAGCAAATTTACCAAAAAAGTTGTATAGGCTGTCACGCGAAAGATTTATCGGGAGCAACTGGACCGGATTTACGAAAAGTGGGACAGAAATATGATGCAGCAGAGATTGAAAAGATTATTGAAAAAGGTCGCGGTTCCATGTCACCAGGAATCATTCAAGGTGAGGATGCGAAAAAAGTAGCTGAGTGGTTAGCTGAACATAAATAAAAAAGGTAAAGTGGACGAGTTGGTTATATAATCTTATCCCAAAATGATTTTGGGTAAGAACTATGACGACTCGTTTCCTTTTTTTGGAGTGTAACATAACTGTAACAAAAATGTATCCGAACTGGAAACCGTTTGATGTTACAATGGGGTTTGTAGAATTTTGCTGAAATATATTACATAGAGTAGCGCCGCTAATAAAAAGCATGAATGGAAGCTACCTTCAACAAGAGTGGTTAAGTGAGAATAAAGTTTTTATTTTCAGATGTACAGAAAAGTATTTCGAAAAAAATCATTAAGTATTGGGTGATAAATAATGATAAAAATGACGAATGTTTATAAGGAGTACCCGAATGGTATGAAAGCCATTGCTGGTCTCACAGTTAACATTAAACAAGGTGAGTTTGTATACGTAGTTGGACCGAGTGGAGCCGGGAAATCTACATTTATTAAAATGATGTATCGTGAAGAGAAGCCATCTACAGGATCAATTAATGTAAATGGACTTGTTATTGAAACATTAGCAGAAAGAGATGTTCCATATTTCCGTCGTCAATTAGGCGTAATTTTCCAAGATTTTAAATTACTACCTAAGTTAACGGTATATGAGAATGTTGCGTTTGCCTTAGAAGTAATTGAAGAAGAAAAAGAAGCCATTCGTGAGCGTGTAACAGAAGTTTTAGGTCTTGTAGGTCTTGAGGATCGTGCAGACGCACTACCAAGTGAACTTTCGGGCGGAGAGCAACAACGTGTTGCGATTGCGAGAGCAATTGTTAATAGACCAAAGGTTGTAATTGCCGATGAGCCAACAGGTAACTTAGATATTGAAACAGCTCTTGATATTATGAAGATTTTTACGCGTATTAACGAGCGTGGTACAACGATTGTTATGGCGACACATAACTCAGATATCGTAAATACAATTCGTCATCGTGTAATCGCGATTGAAGGCGGAAAAATTGTTCGAGATGAGATTGAGGGAGGATACGGATATGAAGGCTAAGACCCTTAGTCGACATTTGCGAGAAGGTGTAAAGAATCTATCACGTAACGGATGGATGACATTTGCTTCTGTTAGTGCAGTAACAGTTACATTATTACTTGTAGGTGTCTTTTTAACAGCGATAATGAATATGAACCATTTTGCGACGAAAGTAGAGCAAGATGTAGAAATTCGTGTACACATTGATCCAGCAGCAAAAGAAGCTGATCAAAAGAAATTAGAAGATGATATGAGTAAGATTGCGAAAGTAGAATCTATTAAATATTCTTCTAAAGAAGAAGAGCTAAAACGCTTAATTAAAAGCTTAGGTGATAGCGGAAAAACGTTTGAGTTATTTGAACAAGATAACCCACTTAAAAACGTATTCATTGTAAAAGCAAAAGAACCAACAGATACAGCGACAATCGCGAAAAAGATTGAAAAAATGCAGTTTGTAAGTAATGTTCAATATGGTAAAGGCCAAGTTGAAAAATTATTTGATACTGTAAAAACAGGACGTAATATCGGGATTGCGTTAATTGCAGGTCTTTTATTCACAGCGATGTTCTTAATCTCTAATACAATTAAAATTACAATTTATGCTCGTAGTACAGAAATCGAAATTATGAAACTGGTAGGTGCGACAAACTGGTTTATTCGTTGGCCGTTCTTATTAGAGGGGTTATTCCTAGGAGTATTAGGATCAATTATTCCAATTGGCTTAATTCTAGTTACGTATAATTCACTACAAAGTGTGTTTAACGAAAAACTTGGCGGAACAATTTTCGAACTTCTACCATACAGTCCTTTCGTATTCCAATTAGCTGGTTTACTAGTGTTAATCGGGGCTTTAATCGGTATGTGGGGAAGTGTAATGTCAATTCGTCGCTTCTTAAAAGTATAAAAAGTTGCAAACATAATTCGTACAAGCTTATCATATAGTAGAAATAGGTAAAGGCATCACACACTGTGTGATGCCTTTTGCTACACCACCTGTGTGTTTTGGAAAGGGGAATTCCGCATTGAAACGTAGAGTTGCAATTATTGGAATGGTTGTTGCATTTTTAATTGGTGCTGGCGGAATGTTTGCAGGTATGTCTTTATTTGGGGTTAACCCAGCAGAAGTAACGCAAACAATTTCGAGTGGAAACGCTAGCACCGCGCAAGGGAATTTGGCAAAAATTAATGAGGCGTATGCACTAATTGATTCACGTTATGTGGAAGACGTGAAGGATGACAAGTTAGTCGAAGGTGCAATACAAGGCATGTTGTCTACGCTGAAGGACCCTTATTCCACGTATATGGATAAAGAAACGGCTAAACAGTTTAGTGAATCACTTGATCCTGAGCTAGAGGGGATCGGGGCTGAGGTGAACAAAACGGACGGTAAGCTTATTATCGTATCTCCAATTAAAGGCTCACCGGCAGAAAAGATTGGAATTAAACCGAATGACCAAATTTTATCTGTAGATGGAAATAGTGTGAAAGATTTATCACGTGAAGAAGCAGTATTAAAGATTCGTGGTAAAAAAGGAACGACTGTCGCGATTGAAATTAAGCGTACAGGAGTAGCTGATCCGATTGTATTTAAAATTAAGCGTGAAAAAATTCCAATCTTCACAGTGTTTAGTTCTGTGAAACAAGAGAGTGGAAAAGATATCGGTTATATGCAAATCACTTCTTTTGCTGAAAATACGGCGAAAGAATTTAAGGATCAGTTAAAAGAGTTAGAGAAGAAAAATATCAAAGGCTTAGTTATTGATGTGCGTGGTAATCCTGGTGGCTACTTAAATAGTGTAGAAGAGATACTAGGGGAAATTATGACGGATAAAAAGCCGATGCTACAAGTAGAGCAACGAAATGGTGAGAAAAAGAAATTCTCTACGGAACTGAAAGAGAAAAAGCCATATCCAATTTCAGTATTAATTGATAACGGAAGTGCTTCTGCTTCAGAGATTTTAGCGGGTGCGCTAAAAGAGGGAGAAGGATACGATTTAATTGGTGAAAAAACGTTTGGTAAAGGTACTGTTCAGCAAGCCGTTCCATTTAAAGATGGCAGCAACATTAAATTAACGATGTTTAAATGGTTAACACCGGATGGAAACTGGATTCATAAAAAAGGAATCGCGCCAACAGTAGAAGTTAAGCAACCAGATTATTATCATGCGACACCAATTCAAATTGAAAAAACACTTTCATACAATTCAAATGATGTGCAAGTAAAACATGCGCAAGAAATGCTTAAGAGCTTAGGATATGTACCGGGGCGTGAAGATGGATACTTTAGTAAAGAGACAGAATCAGCGCTGAAAGCATTCCAAAATGCGAATGAGATGGAAGCGACGGGACAGCTGGATAAAAAGACAGCTGAGGCGATTCAAACTAAAATTATTGAAAAAATCCGTTCTGGAGAAAATGATCTACAATTACAGTCTGCATTAAAATTAATAGCGAAATAAAAAAATACAGGCAGTTTGCTGCCTGTATTTTTTTGTGTTAAACAAACGCTTGTCCAGTTATGATAATATAAAAAGAAAGAATGATATAAATGGTGGTGAATGGGTTCGTGGAGGCATGGATTTTTGAAATAATGCGGGCAGTTGGACGTTTTTTCTTACACCCTGCTGTCTATGTATTTTTAATAAGTAGTATCTTCGTTGGATACTTACGTATGTTACGAGAACGAAAGGATTTTTCCTTTAAAGTTTATGATATTTGGTTTGAACTGCGAACATCTCTATTTGCGGGAGTTGGATACGGATTAATCGTATCTATTATTACAATTGGACTTGGCCTTGTCGTTTCCAAAGCGAGCTTATGGATCATCTTATTTTGGACGTTATTATTTGGATTAACTGCTATGTATCGATATTTATCAGCAGCTTATACATTTAGTATCGCAATTGTATGCGTTCTATTATCTTCTAAGCTACCAGTTTCCTTCTTACAGCTTGGAGAAGGTGAAGAGAGTACGATTGTGTCTCTTGCTATTTTACTAGGCGTCATGCTTGTTGTAGAGGGCTTGTTGATTTCTAAAAATGCAGTAGGATATTCTACGCCGAAGATTAGGAAGGGTAAGCGCGGGTTAAAGATTGGTTTACACGAATCAAAGCGTTTGTGGATCGTGCCTATTTTTATTCTTGTACCAGGTGATGCAGTAACGCAGTTTATTTCATGGTGGCCTGTCGTTTCAATCGGTTCAGATACCTATTCTCTATTCCTCGTTCCATTTTTAATTGGATTTATGAGAAAGATTAGAAGCTATGAGCCAACGGAAGCTTTATTATTTACAGGAAGACGTGTCTACGGATTAGCAGGAATTGTACTTGTTTTAGGAATCGCAAGTTATTGGTGGCACGTACTTGCCATTATCGCAATGGGAGTCGCAATGCTTGGGCGTTTCACAATTTCCATGCAAGAAAAAATTGCGGATGAGACAAGACCGGCGTACTTCGCTGCACGTAATGATGGACTTGTTGTATTAGATACAATCCCGAATACAATTGGGGCAGAGCTGAATTTACTGCCTGGAGAAGTAATTACGAAAGTAAATGGAGTCATTCCAGGAAGCGCTGAGGAATTTTATGATGCGCTTCAAACGAAGACGACAGGAGCATTTTGTAAGTTAGAAGTATTAGATACAAATGGAGAGCTTCGTCTTGCTCAAACGGCATTATACGCCGGAGGACATCACGAATTAGGAATTGTGTTTGTTCAGCAGGAGCATGAGTGGGATTCAGAAGCGATGTAATAGAAGAAAGGGTATCACCTTGTGGTGATACCCTTTTTGGTTGTGGGGGGAGGCGGGATTGGTAGTAAATGGGGTTTATATCGGCGAGTATTCAAATATATCGACTTTCCGGCAAAAAAACGACACCTATCGCAAACATTCTTTTTAGTTTCATAGACGGATAACTTGAATAATTATTTGATAATGGTTATCATTTAGGGAGTGTTTTTAATTTTGGAAAATGGAGGGAAGGTATGCTACGTAAATTTTTTTCTTACTATAAACCGTATAAAGGTTTATTTATACTCGACTTTTCTTGCGCGGTTGTCGCAGGATTACTAGAACTTGGCTTCCCACTTATCGTAAATCAATTTATTGATAAGTTATTGCCAGGACAAAACTGGACGCTTATTTTATGGGCTTGTTTCGGTTTACTTGCAGTGTATATATTAAATGCAGGCTTACAATATGTCGTTACATATTGGGGACATATGCTTGGTATTAACATTGAAACGGATATGAGGCAGAAGTTATTTGATCACATTCAAAAGCTATCATTCAGATTTTTTGACAATAATAAAACAGGTCATTTAATTTCACGTCTTACAAACGACTTAATGGAAATTGGGGAAATTGCTCACCACGGGCCAGAAGATTTATTTATCGCTGTTATGACTTTAGTTGGGGCATTCTCATTTATGATGATGATCAACTGGAAGTTAGCGCTATTAACGTTCTTCGTTATTCCATTCCTATTATGGTTGGCACTTTACTTCAATAAAAAAATGACAGGTACGTTTAGACGTTTATTCTCAGACGTTGCTGATTTTAATGCATGTATTGAGAACAACGTTGGTGGTATCCGCGTGGTACAAGCATTCGGAAATGAAAAGTTTGAGAAAGAGCAATTTGCTGTAAATAATGCTCGTTTCCGTACAACGAAATTAATGGCGTATAAAATTATGGCGTTAAATTCATCGGTTAGTTATATGCTCATGCGTCTCGTAACGCTTTTCGTCTTAATATGCGGTACATGGTTTGTTCTGCAAGGTGAATTAACGTACGGTGGATTTATCGGATTTGTTCTATTAACGAATATTTTCTTCCGCCCAATTGAAAAAATTAATGCGGTAATCGAAAGCTATCCGAAAGGGATTGCTGGTTTTAAGAGATATGTAGAGCTTCTTGAAACAGAGCCAGATATTGTAGACTCTAAAGATGCGATGGAAGTGAAGCATGTACATGGCGATATTCAATATAACAACATTACATTCGGATATGAAAATAAAGAACCGATTTTAAATGATATTAGTTTGAAAATACATGCTGGTGAAACTGTTGCGTTCGTTGGACCATCAGGAGCTGGGAAAACGACGTTATGTAGCCTATTACCACGTTTCTATGAACAATCATCTGGATCAATTCAAATTGATGGTATTGATACGAAAGATATGACGTTATCTTCACTTCGTAAGCAAATCGGAATTGTGCAGCAAGATGTGTTCTTATTCTCAGGAACGATTCGTGAAAATATTGCTTACGGAAACTTAAAGGCGTCAGAAGCTGAAATTTGGCAGGCGGTAAAACGTGCGCAGTTAGAAGACTTAATTTACTCACAACCAGACGGTTTAGATACTGTTATCGGTGAGCGTGGTGTGAAACTTTCTGGTGGACAGAAGCAGCGTCTAGCAATTGCTCGTATGTTCTTGAAAAACCCGCCAATTTTAATATTAGATGAAGCGACTTCCGCACTGGATACAGAGACGGAACTAGCGATTCAAAAATCACTTGCTGAACTATCTGTTGGCCGTACAACGTTAGTTATCGCTCACAGACTAGCAACGATTAAAAATGCAGATCGCATCGTCGTTGTAAATAAAGATGGTATTGCGGAACAAGGTTCACATGATGAGTTAATTGGGCAAGGCGGAGGATACAGTAGGTTATACGAAGCTCAGTTTAGTTCGTAAATATAATTTGTACTGAATTAGTGCACTATAAGTAGGTGGAAATCTCATATGGGAGGCTATAAAGTATGATTGTAACAACAACTTCTACAATTCAAGGAAAAGAAATTATTGAGTATATCGATATCGTGAATGGAGAAGCGATTATGGGCGCGAATATCGTTCGTGATCTTTTCGCTTCTGTCCGTGACGTTGTTGGCGGTCGTGCGGGCGCTTATGAAAGTAAATTAAAAGAAGCACGCGACATCGCAATGGAAGAGATGAAAACTTTCGCAAGACAAAAAAATGCGAATGCAATTGTTGGTATCGACGTGGATTACGAAGTAGTTCGCGAAGGAATGCTAATGGTTGCAGTGAGCGGGACTGCTGTCCGTATATAAAGTGAAAAAGCCGTGCTGATGCACGGCTTTTTCACTTTTATTGATGCTATTCTATGTCGAAGTTTCAATATTTCTTGGGAAATGCGGAAGGTCCTGTCGATATATAGGGAAGAAATTAGAGCGCTTCTTTACATTCTTGGATTTGAACTAATAATGTTTCGTATTCTTGTTCGAGAGATGTGATGTCATCGTGATGATTTGGTATGGAAATTCGGCCGATGATTTCTGTTAATTTTGTTTGTAATCGTAATAATTCTTGTTCAGTAACGTTTACAGAATCCCCGGTTGTTCTTTTTGTGTATTGTTCGTAATTACCATGGAAGATTCTTGGTTCACTCTCATCTACTTGTAGAATATGGTCTGCAACAGAGCGAATAAAGGCACGGTCATGGCTAATGAAAAGTATTGTACCAGGATACTCTTGTAACATGCTTTCTAATTCTTCTTGCGTTGCTAAGTCCAAATAGTTTGTCGGTTCATCGAGCAGAAGCATATTATAGTTTCCTAAAAATACTTTAGCGAGTGCGACTTTCATTCGTTCACCACCACTTAAAACGTGCACAGTTTTATGGACATCCTCACGGCGGAATAGGAGCCGTGCAAGTATTGTTCGAACGAATGCCTCCGTATAGTTTGTTTCTTCTAGAACGTTTTCTAAAATGGTTTTATCTGTTTTTAAAATAGATAGAGTTTGTTCGAAATATCCGATTTTACAACTTTTCGAAAGCTGAATGCCACGCTCGTTTGCGAGAAGCATGTTGAACAAAGTTGTTTTGCCGCTTCCGTTTGTTCCTAAAACGGCGAGCTTTGCACCAGGGGCAATAGTTCCATTCATATTTTTAAATAGTGTGCGATTACCTATTTTCTTTGTTGCTTTATTGAACTGTATTGCCACTTTACTATGAATAGGAGTATGGTATTGCACGTCAAACTGAGCTTGAGAAAGCTCCCTTGGCTTATCTTTCTTTTCTAATTTTTCGAGACGTGTCTCTAATGCTTTCGCGGCTTTGCTAACCTGTTCTTGGCCATGAGCGCCACTTAACTTGTAAAGTTTAGATTCAGATGAACTGAACCGTGTTGGGATTTTTGTCATGCTAGAAGCACGTTGCTTTTTTTGTGAAATGGACTGCTCTAACCGATTTTTTTCTTGTACATATTGCTCATATTCTGCTTGTTTTTGTATTTGCTCACGCTCTTTTTGCTTTCGATAGTTGGAATAGTTTCCTTTATATTCTTGAATCATTCCGTCTTCAATTTCAATAATTTTGGTACATATATTATCTAAAAAGTCACGATCATGCGATATTAAAACAAGTGCCCCTTTATAAGATAAAAGTGCCTTTTCTAATTGCTCTGTGCCGACCATATCTAAGTGGCTTGTTGGTTCATCAGCGAATAAAATGCCTGCATCTTGTTCGAGAGCATGGGCAATCTTTAGACGCATTCGTTCACCGCCGCTCATTGAATTTGAGACGTTTGAAATATTCCATTTTCCTTTTGCAGGAGAAGAAGCGATCTCTGGTAATTCCTCGCTAATTTGAGGAATGGTGGCGATAGAGCTATGATGAGTTACTATGCCTTTGTCAGCTTCTATTTCTTTACTTAATATTTGTAATAGCGTAGATTTACCAGCTCCGTTGACTCCGACAATTCCTATGCGGTCCTGTGCTTGAATTTCCAGTGATGGTAATGTAAATAGTGTGCGATCACCAAAGCTCTTTTCAATATTACGTGCGAATAAAATAGTCATAAAAAAACCTCCCTAGTTTCACTAGAGAGGATAAACGTCGCCCTTGCATGTAAAAAACCGTACATAAATAAACGATTTTTTACATGATCGTCTCGAAAGAAAGTATCGACAAATGGACAGACTAATCCTCTGCTAGTTTTCATCATTTTTGTTCACTATTTGTGATGGATGAAATAAATAAGAGAATTAGAACTTCATTGGTCAAAGTACCTTCCTTTCATAATATTACTTTCATTGTATGCGTATACAAAATGGTTTGTCAAACTTATTTCTGTTTGTGATTTTTGAATTCGTTATTATAAATTTGTGCTTTTGCTAGCGCCTCAGCATCATTTTTGATTTCATCCAATCCATTCGCATCCCCAATAACATACCCTTCAAATGATGAACCAACAAAATCAAAGATGTATTGGAACTGAGCGATAAGCGGTAATGCTTTCAGCTTTGGATTGTCTCCGCCAACGATGACAACGTACATTTTTTTACCTTTCATTTTTTCTTTGAAATGAAGAGATGTATCACGCAAGCTTTGTGACCAGCGATCGACGAAGTTTTTCATATGACCGCTCATTCCGTACCAGTATAGCGGTGTAGCAAAGATAATTGTGTTGTGCTCTAACATACGCTCGATTAACTGCTCGTAGTCATCATTTACAGGTTGGAATCCTTCTGCATCATGGCGCTGATCTATGATTGGGTGGACGATATGATCACGCAAGTAAATTTGTTCTGTTTCAATTCCATCAATCACCATATGTGTTAAAGCTTCTGTATTTCCGTTTTGTCTTGAACTGCCGTGTATAACAAACATGTAATCATCCCTTTTCTTTTGCTTGTTTTAGGAGTGAAACGTGTTTTTGCAAATTCGTTTGAATGCTAGAAAGTAATGAGATTTGCTTTGTTACTTCATTAAGTTTATCTTCATAAAGCGTAAGGATACTGCTGCAAGGATTTTCGTACAGGTGCGGCTCTATTTCGAGGCAACGCAGCATCCTTGCCGTCTCTTCTAAATTTAAGCCGATTTGTAAGTACATTTGAATAAGCTCCACTTTTTCGATGGCACTTTCATCAAAATCACGGTAGCCATTTGCGAGGCGCTTAGAAGGGAGTAATCCCTTTTCTTCATAATGTCTTAATGCCCTTTCGCTAACCCCGGTTTCTTTTGATAACTCTCCAATTCGCAATGCGTTTCACTCCTTTTACATGTATTGTAAACCTTCACACTAATGTGAAGGTCAACTCTGTTTTTTCACAAAAGAATCTACATGATTTAAAAACACTTGAATAGCTTTAGACGGAATAAAGTATTTGCCACGCACGATGGAGAATGGACGGATGAGTTGTTCATTTGGAACTTCGACGTGGAATAGTTCTTTTGCCAGTAGCTCTTTCCGTACAGTCCAATCAGAAAGTATAGCAATGCCAAGCCCGGCACTAACTGCTTCCTTCACGCTTTGAATACTACTGAATGTAAAGAATCTTTTCATTTTTAAATGGTGTTGATGAATAAAACGATCACTATAAGCGCGTGTTCCAGAACCACTTTCTCTTAATACCCATACTTGATCTTGGAGTGTGTTTTCATTTATTTCATTTGTACGGAGCAATGGATGGTTTGGCGGAACAACGAGCTTCATTTCATCTTGCATAAACGTTTCAACGTCAACGTCGGCGTATACGACTTGCCCTTCCACTAAGCCGATATCGATTTGATTAGAGCGAAGGCTTTGTAAAACGTCTTCTGTATTTGAGATAAAGGTATGAACTTCGACGTGTGGATTTTCATTCGCATAGTTAGCCAGTATTTTTGGAAGTAAGTATTCGCCAATTGTGAAACTAGCACCGATGCGAAGAGTTCCTGTTACAACGTTATGTAGCTCATTAATTTCTTGCTTAGCATCTTCGTAAAGAGAGAGCATTTGTTTTGCGTGTATATATAGTATGTTTCCAGCCTCCGTTACCTGGACGTGCTTTGGGGAGCGCTGAATAAGAGTAGTGCCAAATTCGTTTTCTAAGTTGCGTATATGCATACTTACGCCAGGCTGTGAAAGGTTTAATAATTCTGCTGCACGGGAGAAGTGTTTCTGTTCAACGACAGTAACAAAAATTTTTAAAATGTCTACGTTCATGTAATGGGATCCTTTCTTTTTCTATCATCTTATCATAAGTATTTCTGATGATAGAGATTCAATATTGATATTAAACTTATTATAGAAACTCTCTTATAATGTAAGTAGAAAGAACATGCATGTTCCAATACGATTATTGGAGTGGTACAAAGTGGAACAAACACTTGTTATACAAAAGAAGAAGGGCTTTGGATTTTCGCAAGGTATTGGGATTACGTTATTAATCGCGATTGCCGCGAAATATTTAGCAGAGCTTCCATTTTTAAATATTATGGGACAATTAGTAATTGCTATTCTAATTGGGATGGTTTGGCGAGCAGCTATCGGAGTTCCGCAAGAAGCGATAGCTGGAACGAATTTCGCGAGTAAGAAGTTACTTCGCTTTGGGATCATCTTACTTGGAATGCGATTAAATCTTGTTGATATTGCGAAGGCGGGGCCGAAAGTATTGGTCATCGCGGCGGTTGTTATTACATTTACTATTTTTGTTGTATACGGACTAACGAAAGTATTTAAAGTAGAAAAGAAACTTGGGATTTTAACAGCATGCGGGACAGCAATTTGTGGGGCGGCTGCGGTCGTGGCAATTGCGCCGCAAGTGAAAGCGAAGGATGATGAAACGGCAGTTGGTGCCGCAATTATTGCTATTTTAGGTACAATATTTACACTTATTTATACGTTATTATATCCGGTTCTTGGCTTATCTCCATATGGATACGGAGTGTTCTCAGGGGCGACGCTGCATGAAATCGCTCATGTCATCGCAGCTGCGGCGCCAGGGGGAAGCACGGCTGTAGATATCGCAGTTATCGTGAAACTAACGCGCGTTGCAATGCTTGTGCCAGTAGCGATTTTAATTGGATTATGGTTTGGTAAGAGTGAAGGAAGCAAGGAAAAAAAATCATGGCGCGATCTTCCAATTCCATGGTTCATCTTCGGGTTTTTAGCGATGAGTGCAGTGCATTCGCTTGGGATTATCCCAGAAGTTGTTGCCGGATACATCGTTATTCTTGCTTACATGCTTATCGCAATGGCGATGGCGGGGCTTGGTTTAAATGTAGAATTTAAAACATTCCGTAAGTTAGGAAGTAAAGCATTCGTCGCGGGGTTGATCGGCTCGGTTTGCCTATCGGTTCTTGGGTATGTTCTTGTATATGTATTAGGATTTATGTAGTCGGATGAAAAAGCTGTTCCAAAAGGTATTTTTGGGACAGCTTTTTATTATGCTTATAGGGCTACAGATGTCGATATATTTGGAAAATCACCGATATAAATGGAGTTGCACTGATATATTTGGGGAATCGCTGATATAAATGAAGTTGCGCTGATATATTTGGGAAATCGCTGATATAAATTGAATTACTCTTGTACTTTGTTAGAGAAGATATGCAGTGAAACGTTTTTCTAAAATTTGTAAAGATATCTTTACTTGCAACTGGAAAATATTTATAATTAAAGTAAAGATATCTTTACTTTCGAAGGTGGAGCCTATGGGTGTGAAAAATAAAATAAAAGAGTTAAGAAAGCAAAATCATATAACGCAAGTTGAAATGGCAAAGGCGATGCAGGTGACGCGGCAGACGATTGTGGCGATTGAAAACCATCATTATAACCCGAGTCTAGAGTTATCCCTAAAAATCGCCAAATATTTTGGGTTGAAGGTAGAAGAAATATTTACGCTAGAGTAAGGGGAGAAAAAATGGATGATACTAAAAAGTTATTTATCGGTGCGACTTTTGGATTGTTTTTGGGTGATATTATAGTTCATATTATGAACCCGGCTATACCAATTTTACCGCTCGTAGTGAGTAACGTTTTAGCAATTGCATTTTTGATGGTGTATGTGTATTACAAAAAGCGTAAGTACAGAAAAGAGGAACTTCCCGATATAGATGAGCGAATAAATGAAAATATAAAAAAGTATGTAAACGTCTCATTTATATTCGCATTTCTGTTGCTTATTGTTTATATTGTTGCGAGTAAAGTAATAGGCAGAGCTGTTATACCAGTGCAAGAAATATTTATAATATGTAGTTCCTTATTTGCGGGTAGTCTCATCATAGGAGTCATGATAGGGAAACGAGCATAGAGATAGGAGGAATGAAAAATGCAAGATGAGTTTGAGAGATTCCAGTCAGATAAAGCGTTTAAATATGTAGGGTTATTTTTTACGATTAGTTTAGCGATATGGAGTTTATATAATTTAATTGTTGATGGAAATGCTGGTATGCCGTTTGTTTTATTTGTACTAGGGCAGTGGGTGTATTTTCTTGTGAACTATTGGCCGAAGTGGAAATATAGAAATCAAAAAGAGGCTGATCATGTATGAGTAAACAAGATATTATACGGTTCATAGGAAGTTTATTTTTAGCGGGTCTTGTTTTAAATGTGAGTTTAATGATTTTAAGTATGTCGTGGGGAACGATCTTCATATCGAATGTAGTACTAGTTATTTTATATGGTATTTCGGAATATAGAGAACAAAAGTGTTTGAAAGAAGAGGGAGTACCGTCGATTGATGAGCGAGTTGTGAATAAGATGAAGTCGTATTTTACGATTTGTATTACAAGCTTCATTTTCTTGTTCATTATGTATCTTTGTGTAAATAAGTATTTAGATAGGCAAGCAGTACATGTAAATGAGTTATTATATATTGCTATTTTTGGTTTATTAATAAGTATGGCATCGACGAGTGTGTTAGCAACAAGGAATAGATAGAAAAAGGGGAACTGGGATGGGATTACCGGTATTATGTGTCGCTACGGCTATTTTTGCTTTGTTTTGGGGAATGCAAAACTTCTCTCGTAATCCAGTGCCAAGTATTTGTATTATGATTGGTACTGTAGGTTTATCGTATTATTTATTACTATCAGCCCATTATCATAAAACAGCAACGACTGTTGTTGCTGGAGCACTTATTTTATTTTGCGGGCGTGCTGTACAAAAGGGACTATTTCCATAAAAGCTGTTTATACATTTTGTATAAACAGCTTTTTGTATTTTTTTTACAAAACACTTGAAAGTTACGTAACGTCATCTTTTATAATGAAATGGAAGAGGTGATGGTAGTGATTTCAATACAAGAATTGACGAGAGAAACAGGGGTTACAGTACGTACACTACGTTATTATGATCAAATAGATTTATTAAAGCCGAGCGGAAAAACAGAGGGTGGGCATCGGTTATATAGTGAAGCTGACGTTATTCGTTTGCAACAAATTTTATTTTTAAAAGAAATGGGATTTTCATTAAAAGAAGTTGCGAATATGTTAGTAAAAGGTGAGCTGGATTTGAAAAAATCACTTGAAAACCAACTTCGATTTGTACAAGAGGAGCAAAAGAAGTTCAATCGAATGGAGCGTGTTTTACAAGCGGTTGTTTATTCGGTAGATGTAGAGGGAGAACTTGATTGGAAAGTTATGTTTGAACTTATTCAGCTTTCAAAACAGTCTCCTCGTATACGTGAAATATTTCAAAATGAAGTATTTTCAAAGGAAGAACAAAAGTTGCTTCATAATTTGCCGAATATGAGTGAAGAAGATCCGAATGTTTTAGAATGGGTAGATTTATTAAAGCAATTACGTATTTTTATGAAAGAGGGTAAAGAAGCCGCTAGTGATGAGGTACAAAGGGCAATGAAGAGATTAATGCAGAAGTGTTTAGAAATGGCTAATGGTGACGAAGCGTTTTTAGATAAGTTATGGGAGGTTAGAAAATCAAAGGAAGATTCACAGAAAATGAGCATGTATCCAATTGAAGAAGAACTTTTATTATATATGGATGAAGCTTTTCGTATATATGATGAAAAGGAGAGGGATAAATGAGTATACTCGCAGAATATCGTTGGTATTTTTTAATTGGAGCAGAGATTGTATTTTGGTTATCGGCTATCGGTTTCTTTTTACTCCGTTACGGATTCCGTTTGAAGAAGGCGAGCTTTATTATGGGGATTGTACTCCTCGTAAATGAAGTGTTTATTTTAACATTAGGGGCAGTGGACTATTATCAAACAGGAAAGTTCTCTAATTTTCAAATCATTACTGTCATTATTTTATTGTATGCAGTTTTCTACGGGAAAAAGGATTTGAAGAAGCTTGATATATTTGTGCAAAAGCTAGTTGCGAAATGGCGGAATGAACCAGCGCCTATTATTGAAGAACATATAGAATTAACAGGTATGGCCTATGCGAAGCAGGAAATAAAAAATTGGGTATTACATCTTGTTTTATTCGTTGGTGTGCACATATTCTTTTTCTTCGCGTATGGATTTATTCCATTTGAACAATGGGGTAATTGGTTAGAATCGGGAATCGTTTTAAATAAAGCTGCAAGTCGCGTGAGCCAAGTGTGGGCAATTATATTTTTAGTTGATACAGCGATTTCATTTTCATATGTGATTTTTCCGAAGAAGGAGAAAGGAAAAGAAAAGCTACTTTCATAGAGGAAAGTAGCTTTTGCAGTATACAAATAATTCTTATAGGAGAGGATGACAATAGGAAAAAGAAGCAGTTTTATATGTCTATTTCTCTTTAATTTAGTAGCATGTTCACAACCTAACAATGCAATTGATAAGAAGAATGATGTCATTGCAAAGGGGGCAGAAATTTCTAATCTAGATAAATTCGAACAGTTCGTTTTGAATGTGGAACAAGGGAAAGTTGATAAAGTAAGAATTGTACATTACACACATGAAGGGGATCCGATTTTTCAAAAGTTAGAGCATAGTGAGAACGATATACTTTATGTGTCAGATAATAGAAAAGACCAATTTGCTGGTGAGGATAAAGGGTTACATAAAGATAGCTGTAAAAGGATTGTTAAAGAGCAGCGTGAATCACAAACGGCTTATAGGTTAATAGACTGTGTGAATGAAAATGGGCGCAATGGATATGATTTATTATATGTACCTGAAAAATAGAGTTAGTAGAGGAAGGAAGTTTTGACTCCTTCCTTTTTCTATGTATATATTGTCGAAAATTTTACCGAATATCTGTTCGTTTTTTTTAGGTTTTTTATGGGCATTCGTGGTAAAATAATAATACAGATTTTTTATGAGGAGGTCGGATTTTACTTGGAACATCAATTTGAAATTATTTCAGCGTATTCCCCACAAGGTGACCAGCCAGCGGCTATAGAGAAGCTTGTAGAGGGGATTAATAGTGGAAAGAAAAAGCAAGTGTTGCTTGGAGCGACAGGAACGGGTAAGACATTTACGATTTCAAATGTCATTAAAGAAGTGCAGAAGCCAACACTTGTCATGGCTCATAATAAAACGTTAGCGGGACAGTTATATAGTGAGTTAAAAGACTTTTTCCCGAATAATGCAGTTGAATATTTTGTTAGTTATTACGATTATTATCAGCCAGAAGCGTATGTGCCGCAAACAGATACGTTTATTGAAAAAGACGCGCAGATTAATGATGAAATTGATAAATTGCGTCACTCAGCAACGTCTTCATTATTTGAACGGGATGATGTGATTATTGTTGCAAGTGTTTCGTGTATATATGGTTTAGGTTCTCCAGAAGAATACCGCGAGTTAGTTGTTTCACTTCGAGTTGGTATGGAGAAGGACCGCAATCAATTGCTTCGTGAACTTGTTGATGTGCAATATGGACGTAATGACATTGATTTCAAACGTGGTACATTCCGTGTGCGCGGAGATGTAGTTGAAATTTTCCCAGCATCACTTGACGAGCATTGTATTCGAATTGAATTTTTCGGCGATGAAATCGATCGTATTCGCGAAGTAAATGCATTAACGGGTGAAGTATTAGCAGAACGTGATCATGTAGCAATCTTCCCAGCATCTCACTTCGTTACACGTGAAGAAAAGATGAAGGTCGCTATTGAAAATATTGAAAAAGAATTAGAAGTGCGTTTAAAAGAATTAAATGATAACGGTAAATTGTTAGAAGCGCAGCGTATCGAGCAGCGAACACGTTATGATTTAGAAATGATGCGCGAGATGGGTTTTTGTTCAGGTATTGAAAACTATTCCCGTCATTTAACACTTCGCCCAGCGGGTGCAACGCCATATACGTTATTAGACTATTTCCCGGAAGATTTCTTAATCGTTATGGATGAGTCACACGTATCCGTGCCGCAAGTAAGAGCGATGTATAACGGGGACCAAGCACGTAAGCAAGTGCTTGTGGATCATGGATTTCGTCTGCCATCAGCTTTAGATAATAGGCCGCTCACATTTGATGAGTTTGAAGAGAAAACGAATCAAGTTATTTACGTCTCGGCAACGCCAGGGCCGTATGAGTTAGAACAGTCGCCAGAAGTAATAGAACAAATTATTCGTCCAACAGGGCTTTTAGATCCGCCAATTGATATACGACCAATCGAAGGACAAATTGACGATTTATTAGGAGAGATTCAAGATCGCATTGCGAAAAATGAACGTGTATTAATTACGACTTTAACGAAGAAGATGTCAGAGGATCTAACAGACTATCTAAAAGATGTAGGAATTAAAGTGAACTATCTTCACTCTGAAATTAAAACGTTAGAACGTATTGAAATTATTCGCGATCTTCGCCTTGGTAAGTTTGATGTTCTTGTTGGTATTAACTTATTACGAGAAGGATTAGATATTCCGGAAGTATCACTTGTAGCCATTTTAGATGCTGATAAAGAAGGGTTCTTGCGTTCAGAACGTTCATTAATTCAAACAATCGGTCGTGCAGCACGTAATGAAAACGGCCGCGTTATTATGTACGCAGATCGCATAACGAGATCAATGGGAATTGCAATTGAAGAAACGCAGCGTCGTCGTACTATACAAGAAGCTTACAATGAAGAACATGGTATTACACCGAAAACAATTCAAAAAGGTGTGCGTGATGTCATCCGTGCAACGACAGCTGCTGAAGAGACGGAAACATATGAAGCAGCGCCGGCTAAGAAGATGACGAAAAAAGAGCGTGAAAAGACAATTGCGAAGATGGAAGCAGAGATGAAAGAAGCAGCAAAAGCGTTAGACTTTGAGCGTGCAGCTGAGTTAAGAGATTTACTATTAGAATTAAAAGCGGAAGGGTGAACAGAGTGAGCATGAGCAAGGATTTTATTGTTGTAAAAGGTGCTAGAGCACATAACTTAAAAAATATTGATGTAACCATTCCGAGAAATCAGCTTGTCGTTGTAACGGGATTGTCTGGTTCAGGGAAATCATCATTAGCATTTGATACGATTTATGCAGAAGGGCAGCGCAGATACGTAGAATCGTTATCTGCGTATGCGCGTCAGTTTTTAGGACAAATGGATAAGCCGGATGTAGATACGATTGAAGGATTGTCACCAGCGATTTCAATCGATCAAAAAACGACGAGTCGTAATCCACGTTCAACTGTCGGAACGGTAACGGAGATTTATGATTATTTACGTTTATTATTTGCGCGAATTGGTACGCCGATTTGTCCGAATCATGGTATTGAAATTACGTCACAAACAGTAGAGCAGATGGTAGACCGTGTACTTGAATATCCTGAACGTACGAAATTACAAGTTTTAGCTCCTATCGTTTCTGGACGTAAAGGTGCACATGTAAAAGTGCTTGAAGATATTAAGAAGCAAGGGTATGTTCGTGTACGTGTTAACGGTGAAATGCTTGATGTATCTGAAGATATTGCGTTAGATAAAAATAAGAA
Source organism: Bacillus thuringiensis (assembly GCF_022095615.2). NCBI lineage: Bacteria > Bacillati > Bacillota > Bacilli > Caryophanales > Bacillaceae > Bacillus > Bacillus thuringiensis. The sequence continues at coordinate 4,855,731 of NZ_CP155559.1, read as the reverse complement.
GCATTCCATTGAAGTTGTAATTGACCGTATTGTTGTAAAAGAAGGAATCGCAAGCCGTCTTGCTGATTCACTTGAAAGTGCATTAAAGCTTGGCGGAGGACGAGTGTTAATTGATGTAATGGGAGAAGAGGAACTTCTATTTAGTGAACATCATGCTTGTCCGCATTGTGGTTTTTCAATCGGGGAATTAGAGCCGCGCATGTTCTCATTCAACAGTCCATTCGGAGCATGTCCTTCTTGTGATGGACTTGGTTCAAAGCTAGAGGTAGATTTAGAGCTTGTTATTCCGAACTGGGATTTATCATTAAATGAACATGCGATTGCTCCGTGGGAACCGACAAGTTCACAATATTACCCACAGCTTTTACAATCTGTATGTAATCATTACGGCGTTGATATGGATATGCCTGTGAAAGATATACCGAAAGATTTATTTGATAAAGTGTTGTACGGAAGCGGAGAAGAGAAAGTTTATTTCCGCTATGTAAATGAATTTGGTCAAGTAAAGGAAAATGAGATTTTATTTGAAGGTGTTATTCCAAATATTGAACGTCGTTATCGTGAGACGAGTTCTGATTATGTCCGTGAGCAAATGGAAAAGTATATGGCAGAACAAGCTTGTCCGAAGTGTAAAGGTGGACGTTTAAAACCTGAGAGTTTAGCTGTTTTTGTTGGTGATAAAACGATTGCTGATGTAACGAAGTATTCTGTTCAAGAAGTACAGGAATTCTTCTCAAGTGTGGAGCTAACAGAGAAACAACAAAAAATTGCTCATTTAATTTTAAGAGAAATTCAGGAGCGCGTTGGATTCTTAGTAAACGTCGGTTTAGACTATTTAACGTTAAGTCGTGCCGCAGGAACTTTATCAGGTGGTGAGGCGCAACGTATTCGTTTAGCGACGCAAATAGGTTCTCGTCTGACTGGCGTACTTTACATTCTTGATGAGCCTTCTATCGGTTTGCATCAGCGCGATAATGACCGTCTTATTCGTACGTTGCAAGAAATGCGCGATTTAGGTAATACGTTAATTGTCGTTGAACATGATGAAGATACGATGATGGCTGCTGACTATTTACTTGATATCGGACCTGGTGCAGGTATTCACGGTGGACAGGTCGTTTCAGCGGGGACGCCGGCTGAAGTGATGCAAGATGAGAATTCATTAACAGGGAAGTATTTAAGTGGTAAAGAGTTTATCCCAGTTCCGCTTGAAAGACGTAAAGGTGATGGACGTAAAGTAGAGATTGTCGGTGCAAAAGAGAATAACTTAAAGAATGCAAAGATGTCATTCCCACTTGGTACGTTTGTAGCGATAACAGGTGTATCTGGTTCTGGTAAAAGTACGATGATTAATGAAGTACTATATAAATCATTAGCGCAAAAGTTATATAAAGCGAAAGCAAAGCCAGGTACCCATAAAGAAATTAAAGGTCTTGAGCATTTAGATAAAGTAATCGATATCGATCAATCGCCAATCGGGCGTACACCACGTTCTAATCCAGCGACGTATACAGGTGTATTCGATGATATTCGTGATGTGTTTGCACAAACGAATGAAGCGAAAGTGCGTGGATATCAAAAAGGACGTTTCAGCTTTAATGTAAAAGGTGGACGTTGTGAAGCGTGCCGTGGTGATGGAATTATTAAAATCGAAATGCACTTCTTACCAGACGTATACGTTCCGTGTGAAGTTTGTCATGGTAAACGTTATAACCGCGAAACGTTAGAAGTGAAGTATAAAGATAAGAACATTTCTGAAGTGTTAGGGATGACAATTGAAGACGGGGTAGAATTCTTCGCTAATATCCCAAAAATTAAGCGTAAACTTCAAACACTTGTAGACGTTGGGCTTGGTTATATGAAATTAGGGCAACCAGCTACGACGTTATCTGGAGGAGAAGCACAGCGCGTGAAATTAGCTTCTGAATTACACCGTCGCTCTACAGGTCGTACGTTATACATTCTAGATGAGCCAACGACTGGTTTACATGCACATGATATCGCGCGTCTTCTAGAGGTATTGCAGCGTCTTGTTGAAAGTGGTGAGACAGTTCTTGTAATTGAGCATAATTTGGATGTTATTAAAACAGCCGATTACATTGTTGACCTTGGACCAGAGGGCGGAGACAAAGGTGGACAAATCGTTGCTTCAGGAACGCCAGAGCAAGTAGTGAAAGAAGAGCGCTCGTATACAGGTAAGTATTTAAAAGAGATTTTAGTTCGTGATAAAGCAAGAATGAAAGAAAAAATAAAAGAAGTAGAGTTATCACAATAAGTGTATTCATAAAAACCGAGTGGAAATGACGCTCGGTTTTTATTTTATCCCGCTATTTGTGGGCAATCCGATTGATTTAACTAATAATCAGTGGGGATGAACAAAATCCCTACTGATTAAAAATTCGCTTTATAGGGGGAGAAAATGGAGTTTATAGATGTTTTAAGAAAGAAAAATATGAAAGTAAGAGAGTTTCAAAATTGGGGTGTATACTTTCGCAAGCGCTGGGAGGATCACTTTGCAAACCATTTAAGTTATGAGGAAAAAGAAGACATTTTCCTTTATGGAGATAAGTATGCATGTGGGTATCTTTGGCACGTATTTAGTTATGAGAAAAAGAATTGTTTAGAGGGTAAAGCAGCGGAGAATGCGTTTCATAATGAAGTGAAAAAGAATTGTTATATATTCTATCAACATTGTGAGGAAGTACTGCTAATAACGGATGCGAGTTTATTACGTATGGAGGATATATTGCGTGAAATAGATGATGCATATAAAGGCGATATCTATCTTGTAGACAAAGATTTCACTTGGACCTTTGTGAAAACGCATGAACATGGATGGTATGGCCCTTATTTTGCGGGGAGATGTTAGTAGGTATACAAGCGTGAAGAGTAGAATAAGTTGATAGAAGTATTTGCATGCTACTTGCGTTTATTATCTATTAGCGTATGATGAAATATATATGTCAAAAGGATGTGTAAGAAAATGAGATGGATTGTATCACTTCTTGTAAATAGCGTTGTGTTAATCGCTGTATCGGGACTTTTAAAAGGGATTGCACCAGACGCGTTTTACGTAGCAAATATACAAACTGCAATTATTGCGAGTATTATCTTGGCTGTTTTAAATGTGTTCGTAAAACCGTTTTTAATTTTAATTACGCTACCAATTACGGTTGTAACTTTCGGGTTCTTCTTAATTGTTATTAATGCGATTACGCTAAAAATAGCAGATTCATTATTAGGAGATGCATTTAATATATCAGGGTTTGGTGTAGCAATTGTTGCGGCAATTTGTATTTCAATTTTTAATATGATTATTGAAAAGGCAATTGTGGAACCTTTATATGAAAAAAAGAGAAAATGACAAAAAGAAAAACATTTCATGATGTGTATGAAATGTTTTTTTCTATTTAGTAGAAACCGTATTTCTTGTTTCCAGAAAAAAATGGTACAATATCCGGTAGAATGGAATTTTACATCAAATGAGACTGAACCCGCAGCGGAGTGGAGGTTTATACATATGCCGAAAGTAAGGACAAAAGATTTAATTGAACAATTTCAATTGGAGTTAATAAGTGGTGAAGAAGGAATTCATCGTCCGATTGATACAAGTGATTTATCACGACCTGGAATTGAAATGGCCGGATTTTTTACATATTATCCAGCTGATCGCGTACAGCTTCTTGGAAAGACGGAGCTTACGTTCTTTGATACGTTAACAACAGAGCAAAAACAAGAGAGAATGAAAGCGCTTTGTACCGAGGAGACACCATGTATTATTATAACTCGTAATCAAGATGTACCAGACGAGTTATTACAAGCATCACGTGAATCAGGCATGCCTTTATTACGTTCTTCTCAAACGACAACGAGATTATCAAGTCGTTTAACCAATTATTTAGAAGGTAAGTTAGCACCAACAACTGCTGTTCATGGTGTATTAGTAGATATTTACGGTGTTGGTGTTTTAATTACAGGTCAAAGTGGTGTTGGTAAAAGTGAGACAGCTCTTGAACTTGTGAAGCGTGGCCACCGCCTTGTTGCGGATGATAGTGTAGAAATTCGCCAAGAAGATGAAGATACATTAGTAGGAAGCTCACCAGATTTAATTGAGCATTTATTAGAAATTCGTGGTCTAGGTATCATTAACGTTATGACGTTATTCGGTGCAGGGGCAGTGCGAAATTATAAGCGTATTACGCTTGTTATTAATCTTGAAATTTGGGATCAAAAGAAAAATTATGATCGCTTAGGTCTTGATGAAGAGAAGATGAAGATTATTGATACAGAACTTACGAAGATTACACTTCCAGTTCGTCCTGGTCGAAACTTGGCTGTTATTATTGAAGTAGCAGCGATGAACTTCCGTTTAAAACGTATGGGAGTCAATGCAGCACAGCAGTTCTCTGAACGATTAATGAGTGCGATTGAGTTAGGAAATCAGGAGTAAACTTTGGAGAGGGAGGTCATACATATGCTGTTAGGTTCTGTACCACAGCTTGACCGTGTAGCGATCCAACTTGGACCGTTTCCTGTTTATTGGTACGGGATTATTATCGGTACAGGTGTGCTATTAGGTCTTTGGCTAGCAACTCGCGAGGGGGAAAGGCTAGGTATTCCAAAAGATACATTTGTTGACCTTGTATTAATTGCAGTACCGATTGCTATTCTATTTGCGAGAATGTACTATGTTATTTTTGAATGGGAATATTACGCGCAAAATCCGAGTCAAATTATTAATATTCGTCAAGGTGGCTTGGCGATTCATGGTGGTTTAATCGGGGCTGTTATTACAGGGATTCTTTTTGCGAAACGCCGCGGGGTTTCATTCTGGAAGTTGGCTGATATTGCTGCGCCAAGTATTTTACTAGGACAAGCAATTGGCCGATGGGGAAACTTTATGAACCAAGAGGCACATGGTGATGAAGTAACGAGACAGTTTTTAGAAGGCCTTCATTTACCAGATTTCATTATTAATCAAATGTACATTGATGGTGTATACTATCATCCGACGTTTTTATATGAATCATTATGGAATTTTGCAGGTGTCATTTTATTACTTGCATTACGAAAAGTGAATTTACGACGCGGGGAATTATTCTTCACATATTTAATTTGGTATTCAGTAGGGCGCTTCTTCGTAGAAGGCTTACGTACAGATAGTTTAATGCTAGGACCACTTCGTATCGCACAAGTAATGTCAATTGGACTTGTTGTTATTTCTATTATTTTCATTATTGTGAGACGAAAAATGGGGCAAGCTGATAAAAGATATTCGGAAAATTAGAGAAAAGTAGCATCTTATTATAAGGTGCTGCTTCTTTCATATTCAGGAAAGAGAAGGGACTAAGGCAATGAGAATAAATACAGTGTTATTTGATTTAGATGGGACTTTAATTAATACAAACGAACTTATTATTTCTTCTTTTTTACATACGTTACATACATATTATCCAAATCAATATAAGCGTGAAGATGTATTGCCATTTATCGGCCCTTCTTTACATGATACTTTCAGCAAGATTGATGAAAACAAGGTTGAAGAGATGATTACATGTTATCGTCAATTTAACCATGATCATCACGATGAATTAGTGGAAGAATATGAAACTGTATATGAAACAGTTCAAGAGTTGAAGAAGCAAGGCTATAAAGTTGGTATTGTTACAACGAAAGCGAGACAAACAGTTGAGATGGGATTAAGGTTATCAAAGCTTGATGAATTTTTTGATGTTGTCGTGACAATTGATGATGTAGAGCATGTGAAACCACATCCAGAGCCACTTCAAAAAGCACTTGAGCTATTAGATGCGAAGCCGGAAGAAGCAGTGATGGTCGGGGATAACCATCATGATATTGTTGGCGGACAAAATGCTGGTACGAAAACAGTTGCTGTCTCATGGACGTTGAAAGGTAGAGCGTATTTAGAGGCTTACAATCCGGACTTTATGCTAGATAAAATGAGTGATTTGCTACCGATTTTGTCTGATATGAACCGTTCATAAAGGTCCAAGTAAGTTAGTAGGGGGGGATTTCCCCATTAACTTACAGTTTCACTTTTTAGTAGAGGAGCGAGTTAAGTGCGACGGACAACGCGCTATCCTGTTTCGGGAGAAAATTCATTATGGAATGTGTATAAAACAGTGTCTTTTTGGAAGGTAATGAAAAACTTTATTATTATCCAAATTGCGCGTTATACGCCATTTTTATCCGTCAAGAATTGGTTGTACCGCACATTTTTACGGATGAAAGTCGGAAAGAAAACATCATTTGCGCTTATGGTAATGCCGGACATTATGTTCCCAGAAAAGATAACTGTGGGAGGAAATTCGATTATCGGCTATAATACAACGCTTTTAGCACATGAATATTTAATTCGGGAATATCGACTTGGAGAGATCATCATAGGAAATGAAGTGATGATTGGAGCAAATACGACTATATTACCAGGTGTGAAAATCGGGGATGGCGCGATTGTTTCAGCAGGCACACTTGTTCATAGAGATGTCCCAAGTGGTGCTTTCGTGGGTGGAAATCCAATGCGTGTTATTTATACGAAAGAAGAAATGGATGCTAGAGAAGGCTGATGCCAAAAATGTAACATTTCTCTTCTTTTTTAATGAATAAAAAGGAAATAATTGAGTATAATATACTGTTTTGTTTTTTACGGAATCGTTTATACTTATAGATAGAAGAATGTGTGAACGAAGAAAACAAAAAACTGGAGGATATATGGGGAAAAATCAAGGAATATATAAGGAGAACGGACAAGTTATCTCTTTTAATCAATTAGCGGACTTCTTTTATAAAAAAGGGATGAGGGCTTACAAAGGGCAAAAATTACAAGATGCAATTAAATATTTTCGAAGAGCGGCACAAAGTGAGAAGGAGCCGTTTATTTTATGCCAATTAGCAACAGTATTATCTGAGGCTGGTGAATATCAAGAGTCGAATCAAATCTTCTTTAAGCTTGTTAGATCTAATCCAGAACTGGAACAGTGCTATTATTTTATTGCAAATAATTATGCATATATGGGGCTATTTCAGCAGGCGAAAAAGTATGCGGATCGCTATTTAGAAGTTGCAGAAGAGAAGGAATTTGTAGAAGATACATTAGAATTACTTGAAATTATGGAAGAAGAAGCGATGGGTGCGGAAGAGATTGAGGATGAAGATGATCTAATTGTTATGCAGGAAGAAGCGAATCGTTATATTCGTAATGGACAATTGGAAGAAGCAATTGCTACATTAGAAATTGTTACAAAAGATTATCCGGAATTTTGGTCGGGTCATAATAATTTAGCCATTGCACATTTTCAATCTGGTAATGTAGATAAAGCTCTGAAGTTAACGGAAATGATTTTAGAGAAAAATCCTGGTAATATACATGCGCTTTGTAATACGCTTATTTTCCTATATTCAATTGGAGAGCATAAACAAGTGGAAGCGTTAGCGGAGCAGTTAGTTTCAGTATATCCGATTTCGTTCGAGCATCGTTTGAAACTTGGAACGACACTTGCAACAATTGGTCATTTTGAGCCTGCATATAAATGGTTCAAAGTATTAAAGCGTCAAGGATACGAGGGAGACGTTAGTTTTTATTATTGGTTTGCATATTCTGCTTATATGGTGAAAGATCAGCAAGTAGCTGAAAAAATGTGGCAGCATGTTGTAGAATTGCACCCTGATAAAAAGGGAAAAGAACCGTGGAATGCGCTGAACTTAGCAGATGAAGGACAAAACGTATTATTTGAAGAATTACGAAAATCATTTCAACAAAGTGCGACGCTAGAGGAACAGATGCTAGCTTTATATTTAATGAATGAATTGTCAACGCCAGAGAAGGTAGGATTCTTCTTTGATGTAACGCAGGCGAAGAACGGTGTTCCAATCGTATCGCAACTTGCAAAGTATTTCTTTTTACTTAATAGCCATAAGAGCATTCCAGCTGATTTACAGCAATTTGAACAGTGCGCGCAAATTGCGGATGCCTTATATAATTATACGAAAAAAGATGATGAATTAATCGAAGAGTGTTTACAATTTTGGTTTTGTACGTTTATACGTTTATATACATCTGGGGCAGCTTTTACAAATGTATACGGCTGGTCAGCTGCGGTTGAATATATTGTGCGCGGCGAACAAGGAAATAAGATGACACAGTCGGAGCTCGGAGATGTATATAATGTATCTGTGGCGACTGTTCGAAAGTATGTGCAGGCTGTTAAGCGTACGCACACATAGGGTAAGCAAATCATTGGGAAAAAAATGATGCTAACAGTATAATGAGGGTAACTTAATTGTGTAGGAATGAATAGGAGTGAATAGTGTGTCAGAAGAAAAAATTTATGATGTCATTATTATTGGTGCAGGACCAGCTGGTATGACAGCTGCAGTATATACATCTCGTGCGAATTTAAGCACATTAATGCTTGAGCGTGGTATCCCAGGTGGACAAATGGCAAACACAGAAGATGTAGAAAACTATCCAGGTTATGAGTCTATTTTAGGACCAGACTTATCAAATAAAATGTTCGAGCATGCGAAGAAATTTGGTGCTGAATATGCATACGGTGATGTGAAAGCAGTCATCGATGGTAAAGAATACAAAACAATTATTGCTGGCAAAAAAGAATATAAAGCACGTGCAATTATCGTTGCAAGCGGTGCAGAATATAAAAAAATTGGTGTGCCAGGCGAAGCTGAACTTGGCGGCCGCGGTGTATCATATTGTGCGGTATGTGATGGGGCTTTCTTTAAAGGAAAAGAACTTGTAGTTATTGGTGGCGGAGATTCTGCTGTTGAAGAGGGTGTGTTCTTAACACGCTTCGCATCGAAGGTAACAATCGTTCACCGTCGTGACACTCTTCGTGCACAGAAAATTTTACAAGATCGTGCTTTCCAAAACGAGAAAGTTGATTTCATTTGGAATCACACTATAAAAGAAATTAACGATGCAAATGGTAAAGTGGGAAGCGTAACACTTGTAGACGTAAACAGTGGAGAAGAGAAAGAAGTCAAAACTGATGGCGTGTTCATCTACATCGGTATGTTACCACTATCAAAACCATTTGTTGAACTGGGTATTACAAATGAAAATGGTTACCTTGAAACAAATGAGCGTATGGAAACGAAAGTTCCTGGTATTTTCGCAGCTGGAGATGTTCGTGAAAAAATGCTACGTCAAATTGTAACTGCAACAGGTGATGGTAGTATCGCAGCACAAAGTGCACAACATTACGTAGAAGAATTATTAGAAGAACTAAAAACAGTATCAGAAAAATAAGGGATAACATGTCTTTTGAGAAGAAAGCTACCGATAGGAGCTTTCTTTTTTTGTGAAAATGTCAAAGTTTTGTCAAAAAATATTAGGATTATAAGCTTTCTTATTGATATACTGGACTTTACGGAAAAAATCACTATAAGAAATGAGGAATTTATTCAGTATGGAATGGCGTAATATATATCGTGGATTTTGTATGGGCGTTAGTGATTTAATTCCTGGTGTGAGCGGCGGTACAATCGCTGTTGTGTTAGGGATTTATGAACAATTGCTTGCGGCAATTAGTGGGTTCTTTAGTCGTGAATGGAAAAAGCATTTAGGATTTTTAATTCCCCTTGCAGCTGGTGTGGCAGCAGCATTTTTAACGTTAAGTCACGTTATTAAATATTTACTTGCAAATCATTATGAACCGACTCAATTTTTCTTCCTCGGTTTAATTATTAGTATATTACCGATGTTAATGAGGGAAGCTGATGCAAAGTCGTCGTTTAAAGGTAAGCACATTGTTTTATTAATAGTTGCAGCAATTCTTGTTGCGATCACAGCTTTCTTTAAACCAGATAAGGCAGCAGATCCAATTACGACGTTAACAATTTTAAATGCAATTGGTTTATTTTTCGCGGGCTGGATGGCTAGTATGGCTATGTTGCTGCCTGGAATTAGTGGATCATTTATTTTATTAATTATTGGTGTGTATCCGACAGCAATTAATGCTTTAACTACACTGAACTTACCTTTAATCGTAGTTATCGGTGCCGGTGTTATGGCAGGGTTTGTTGTAAGTAGTAAAGGAATTAGTTTCTTGTTAGATCGTTATAAAAGTATGACATTTGCGGCAATTATTGGACTTGTTATCGGCTCGATTGTAATTGTGTTCCCTGGTATTCCAACTGGAGGATTTTCAATTATAAGTTCAATTATTACCTTTATTTTAGGATTTGCGATTGTTACTTATTTTGGTAAGAAATAAGGGCTTTAATCCCCTTGACGATAAAAATCGTCAAGGGGATTTTTTCATGCTATTCATTGAAAGTCCGGGCATTTACATTGCTTGTTATAGAAAGCCTTTTTAAAATTGTTGAGTAGCATGTACTTAGCGAAAGAGGACTGGCTCCTTCGTTGTAGCAAACTGTTTTTGATAGTATAATGAAATGAGTATGCAGTGAGAAATTTACTGCAAGTAGCTGAGGTGAAGAAACATGCAAAGAGTGACAAACTGTGTGTTAATTAGAGATAATGAAGTACTCTTACTCCAAAAACCTCGCCGAAATTGGTGGGTTGCACCAGGCGGGAAAATGGAGCGTGGTGAGACTGTAAGAGATTCCGTTGTTCGCGAGTATCGTGAAGAAACAGGTATTTATTTAAAGAACCCAGCGTTAAAGGGGGTCTTCACCTTTGTCATCCAAGAAGGTGATAAAGTTGTTTCTGAATGGATGATGTTCTCCTTTTTAGCGACAGATTTTGCAGGAGAAAACAAACTAGAGAGCGAAGAAGGCATCATTGGTTGGCATACATTTGACAAAATTGATGATTTAGCAATGGCACCAGGAGATTATCACATTATTGATTATTTAATTAAAGGAAATGGCATAATCTACGGTACATTTGTATATACCCCAGATTTTGAGTTGCTTTCATATCGATTAGATCCGAGTTAAACCGTCAAGGAGAGGATACGATGACAGAGAATAATGATATAAAAATGGTAATTATTACAGGAATGTCTGGAGCTGGAAAGACAGTAGCTTTACAAAGTTTTGAAGATTTAGGATATTTCTGTGTAGATAATTTACCACCGATGTTATTGCCGAAGTTTATTGAGCTTATGGCGGATTCAAAAGGGAAAATGAATAAAGTGGCACTTGGCGTTGATTTACGTGGTCGAGAGTTTTTTGAACATTTATGGGGAGCACTTGATGATTTATCAGAACGTACATGGATAATTCCTCATATTTTATTCTTAGATGCGAAAGATGGCACGCTTGTAACTCGTTATAAAGAAACGAGACGTTCGCATCCACTTGCACCAACTGGTTTGCCGTTAAAGGGAATCGAGATGGAGCGTGGCTTATTAACTGATATGAAGGCACGAGCGAATATTGTGCTGGATACATCGGATTTAAAACCGAAAGAATTACGTGAAAAAATTGTTCATCTGTTTTCAACTGAAACTGAGCAAGCATTTCGTGTAAATGTTATGTCATTTGGATTTAAGTACGGTATTCCAATTGATGCAGATTTAGTATTTGATGTTCGTTTTTTACCAAATCCATATTACATTCCACATATGAAGCCATTAACAGGACTAGATGAGGAAGTTTCATCGTATGTGCTGAAATTTAATGAGACACATAAGTTTTTAGAGAAATTGACGGATCTTATTACTTTCATGCTGCCTCATTATAAAAGAGAAGGCAAGAGTCAACTTGTAATTGCAATTGGATGTACAGGTGGACAGCATCGTTCTGTTACGCTTACAGAATACCTTGGGAAACATTTGAAACCAGAGTATAGCGTTCATGTATCTCATCGTGATGTGGAGAAGAGAAAGGGCCATTAAGGGATGAAAAAAGAGAGAAAACCTAAAATTGTCATCATGGGAGGCGGTACTGGACTATCTGTTTTATTACGAGGATTAAAACAATATCCAGTTGATATTACAGCAGTTGTTACAATCGCTGATGATGGTGGCAGTTCAGGTAGATTACGTGATGAGCTAGAAATTCCACCCCCAGGTGACATTCGTAACGTACTTGTTGCGTTATCAGATGTAGAGCCGCTGGTGGAAGCTTTATTTCAGCATCGTTTCACAACGGGAGACGGGCTGAAAGGTCATGCGTTAGGTAATTTATTATTGGCAGGTATGACCTCGATTACAGGAGACTTCTTCCATGCGATTACGGAAACGAGTAAAGTGTTAAATGTCAGAGGACGTGTGTTACCGGCAGCGAATCAAAGTGCGGTACTTCATGCGGAACTAGAAGATGGAGAAATTGTAACAGGTGAATCGAAGATTCCTTATTATGGAAAGAAGATTAACCGCGTCTTTTTAACTCCAGAAGATGTAGAGCCGTTACATGAAACGTTGGCTGAGATTAAACGAGCTGATTTACTTGTTTTTGGTCCAGGAAGTTTGTATACGAGTATATTACCGAATTTAGTTGTTAACAAAATCGGGGACGCTGTTCTTGCTGCAAAAGCGAAGAAGGTATATGTGTGTAATGTTATGACGCAAGCTGGTGAAACGATGGGATATACTGCGTTTGACCATGTGCAGGCGTTACATGATCATTTAGGTAAACCATTTATTGATACTGCAATTGTAAATAACCGTGATATTCCTTGTGAATTACGTCAGTTATATGAGGAAGAACTGTCGGCACCAGTTGTAGTAGATGAAGAGCGTTTTAAAGAGAGCAATATTGATGTCATTCAAGATCAATTAGCGAAGTATGATGACCGTGTTGTAAGACACGATACATTAAAATTAGCTTCTATTTTATATTCACTGTTGTAGATGTGCGTTGCCTCGTTTGAGGTAACGCTCATCATTTCATATAGGACAAGATTTTTGTTCCAAAGTAATCGTATAAGGAGGTGTTGACTGTGTCATTTGCATCAGAAACAAAGAAAGAGTTGACGAATCTTGAGATGAAGGAATGCTGTGAGAAAGCAGAATTATCAGCGTTACTTCGAATGAACGGATCGCTTTCTTTTTCAAATCGTCGTCTATCTATTGATATTCAAACGGAGAATGCGGCAATTGCAAGAAGGATTTATACGCTTTTGAAAAAAGGATATGACGTGACGGTAGAATTACTTGTTCGTAAAAAAATGCGATTGAAGAAAAATAATGTATATATTGTGCGGCTTGTTGAGAAGTCTCGCGAAATATTAGCTGATCTTCATATTGTTCGAGACGACTTTTCGTTTATCCGAAATATATCACAAGAATTGATTGAGAAGAAATGTTGTAAACGATCGTATTTACGTGGTGCATTTTTAGCAGGTGGTTCAGTAAATAACCCAGAAACATCATCTTATCATTTAGAGGTCTTTTCGTTATATAAGGAACATAATGATGCTATATGTGAACTGATGAACGGATTTGATTTAAATAGTAAGACGTTGGAAAGAAGAAAAGGGTACATTACGTATTTGAAAGAAGCGGAAAAGATTACGGAGTTTTTAAATATTATAGGCGCTCATAATGCACTTTTAAGGTTTGAAGACATTCGAATCGTTCGCGATATGCGTAATTCAGTAAATCGTTTAGTGAACTGCGAAACAGCCAATTTAAATAAAACAATTGGTGCAGCGCTAAGGCAGATTGAAAATATCCGTTATATTGATGAGACGGTGGGTCTTGATATATTACCAGATAAACTGCGAGAAATTGCACAATTACGAAGAGATTATCAAGATGTAACATTGAAAGAGTTAGGCGAGATGGTATCCGGGGGGAAAATTAGTAAATCGGGTATTAATCATCGTTTGCGTAAAATCGATGAGATTGCAGAGAAATTACGCGCGGGGGAAACGGTAGCGAAAAAATAAGAGGTTAAAGGGGAAATGGAGCTGTGGTTCAAAAACGAGTTAAGGTTTCATTAAAAAACGGTTTGCAAGCACGTCCGGCTGCGTTGTTTGTACAAGAGGCCAATCGCTTTCATGCAGATATCTTCATCGAGAAAGATGGAAAGACAGTGAATGCAAAGAGCATAATGGGGATTATGAGCTTAGCAATTGGAACTGGTAGCATGATAACAATTACAACAGAAGGTTCAGATGCAGAAGAGGCTTTAGAAGCATTAGCTGCATATGTACAATAAAAAGCTATCGCGCATGTGCGATAGCTTTTTTGTTTTGTTGTTGGGTGTGGGGATGTAGGGCGCGAGCTTGTCGAAGATTGTCGGTAAGTCGATAAGTTGTGTCGAAACGGCGATATATTAAAATAATTGCCGATATAATTGGAGTTACGGTCGATATATTTGAAAAATCGCTGATATATTTAGGTGGGGTATGTGAGTGCGGAGACTTGACCACAAAAAAAGCGCCCTGTAAGAGGGCGCCTCCGCTTTTAGTTATTAACGATTTGTAAAGATCTTATCGATTAAACCGTATTCTAAAGCTTTTTCTGCTGTCATGAAGTTATCGCGGTCTGTGTCGCGTTGTAGTACTTCAAGTGGTTGACCTGTACGGTCCGCAAGAATTTGGTTTAGTTTTTCACGTAAGAATAGGATACGTTTTGCAGCAATTTCGATTTCAGTTGCTTGACCTTGTGCTCCACCAAGTGGTTGGTGAATCATTACTTCACTGTTTGGAAGTGCATAACGTTTTCCTTTTTCACCTGCTGCAAGTAAGAATGCACCCATAGATGCAGCCATACCGATACAGATTGTTGATACTTGTGGTTTAATAAACTGCATTGTATCGTAAATTGCCATACCTGCTGTGATAGAACCACCAGGGCTGTTGATGTAGATGTGAATATCTTTTTCTGGATCTTGAGATTCCAAGAATAAAAGCTGGGAAACGATTGAGTTAGCTACGTTGTCATCAATTGCACTACCAAGCATAATGATGCGGTCTTTTAATAGTCGAGAGTAAATATCGTAAGCGCGTTCTCCACGATTTGTTTGTTCAATTACTGTAGGAATTAAATTCATCTGTTATTTCCTCCTTCTAAAGCTTTCTTAGTCTTATAATACAATTATGGTCAATAAAGGTCAAACGAAACCACTTTAAATCAAAAAAATATGTAGTTGTACCATGAAATATTCGCTATGTTTTTGAAATTCCCTGCTTATGTATCTTCAACATCATAACCGAATTACATAAATTTAAACGTTATAAAAACTGTAGAAAAAAAGAAAAGAACGCCTTTTTACTGAAGCGTTCTTTCGATATCTATTCTTTTAAAAGGTAGGTTACTTTATTTAAAATCTTTTCGATGTGTTTCGCGTTTTTACTATACATTTCACTTGCTGATTTCGACTTTGTTTCTAGGGAAAATAGTTCAAGATCAGCATGACATTTTTTTAAAGATGCTAATAATAAAGGCTTGTTTTGAGGAGAAGGCATTTGTAGTTTGTCATTATAAATGTCGATAGTAAGTTGTCCGTATGAATCCACTTGACCGAGAAAGACATTTTCAATAACAACACCGAGCTTTTCTAGTTCAGAATGTAGCCAAGCGCGGTTATGCCCACTAGAGGATAGAGGTTCATCTAAGACATTTCCATCCATAATAACAGTTTGTGGTTCTTTTTCGTTTGGTACTTTTAAGCCGATGTCTTTTGCTGTAAGTGGTTGGCGATCTTTCTTCAATAGTACATTTAATTCTCCGCTCGGTTCTAGTACGGCAAATTCAACATCAGCTACACTAAAAGCATCTTTTCCGCGGAGAAGTTCCAGTAATTCGTCACTTGTATATTTTTCTTTCTTTAAGTTATCTTCAAGTATTTTTCCATCTTTTATTAATACGGTAGATTTCCCTTCAAAAAAATCCCGAGCTGTTTTGTTCTTTAAGGAGAGGATTCCTGTTAAAAAAGGTACCACAGCGAAAATGAGTATCGCAAAGACACCGTGGAAAAATTTTGAATCGAGCCCTGTAGATACTTGGGCAGCGATGTCACCGATTGTCATTCCGGCTATGTATTCAAAAAAGGAGAGCTGAGAGATTTGTCTTTTCCCTAACCATTTCGTAATAGCGAATAAAATAATTAATATGAATACAGAGCGAAGAATGACAAGTGTCCATTCCGGCAGGTGAGACATAGTCATTTCCTCCAGTCTACTTAAAACCCTTTATATTGAGGTTCTTCACGTTCTAATACTGAAACTCTATTCTGTAAATCAGCGATGATGCTGTCCATTTCTAACATACATTCATGAAATACGCGTTTTGATTCCGCGTCCTGTGAATTTAGTGAAAGGGAGCTTAAACTTGCTTGAGCACCCCGTACACTAGCAAGGCAGGTTTTAACGCTAGCAATAACTGTCATACGAACACCTTATCCTTTCGGTTTGAATAGCAATGCTCCAATGAAGCCGAAAATAATAGCTGCGGATACACCGGCGCTTGTTACTTTAAACATGCCGGTAATGACGCCAACGATACCGTGTTTTGCCGCTTCTTCCATTGCGCCGTGAACGAGGGCATTACCGAAGCTTGTAATAGGTACAGTTGCTCCAGCTCCAGCGAAATCAATTAATGGTTCATACAAATTGAATCCATCTAATATAGCTCCGGCAACAACGAGTGTTGCCATTGTATGAGCGGGTGTTAGCTTGCCGACATCAAACATAAGTTGTCCGATTACACATATGAGTCCGCCAATGACGAAAGCCCAGAAAAAAATCATTGCGTTGCACCTCCAAATTCAATCGAAACGGCGTGAGCGATGCACGGAATCGTTTCTTCTTGTTGGAATGTAAGTGGAGATAGTAAAGCGCCTGTCGCAACGACAAGTATTTTTTTGAACTCTCCTCTTTTCATTCGGTTTAATAAGTGACCGTATACGACTGTGGCAGAGCATCCTGGTCCACTTGCCCCGGCTATGACTGGTTGTCCGTCTCTATAAATGATAATCCCGCAATCTTGAAACTGTTCGTTCGTTACTTTTGTTCCATGTTTATGTAGTAGGTCGTAGGCAATTTCGCGACCAACATGTCCAAGGTCACCTGTTACAATTAGGTCGTAATAAGAGGCGTCAATTTGTCGTTCGCGTAAATGGGCCTCGATTGTATCAACAGCCGCTGGGGCCATCGCACCACCCATATTAAAAGGATCTGTTAATCCCATATCAATCACTCGTCCGATTGTTGCAGATGTTACCCTAGGACCATGGCCAGTGTCACTTAAAATCGCCGCACCTGCCCCGGTTACTGTCCATTGTGCGGTAGGCGGTTTTTGACCGCCGTATTCAGTTGGATATCGGAATTGCTTCTCTACAGCAGCGTTATGGCTGGATGCCCCAGTTAGTAAATATTTTGCGCCTTTTGCATTTACAATGCTTGCCCCGAGTGCTAATCCTTCCATAGAAGTAGAACAAGCGCCGAATAATCCGAGATATGGGGTTCCGAGTGTGCGGCAGGCAAAGCTTGTTGGAGTGATTTGATTAATTAAATCTCCTGCAAGTACAAATTGAATATCGTCTTTACGAAGTTCTGCTTTTTCAGTAGCACGGCTACAAGCTTCTTCAAACAAAATTTTATGTGCTTTTTCATAGGAATCTTGGCCGAGCCATAAATCTTCATGGAGGATATCGAAGTCTTCTGGAATGTTTCCTTTTGCTTCAAACGGTCCGCCAACGACTCCTGTCGAAATAATAACAGGCTTGTTTTCAAATACCCACGTTCGGTGTCCTTGTAACATTTATAGCCCTCCCCATTGAACGAGAATCGTTTTAATAAGTGCGATGACGAAAGCTGAAAATACACCAAACAAAATAACGGATCCGGCTAATTTAAACATATTTCCTCCAACGCCGAGTACGAATCCTTCTGTTCGGTGTTCGATACATGCGGCAATAACAGAGTTACCAAATCCAGTGACAGGTACAGCTGTGCCTGCTCCAGCAAACTGCCCAAAGCGGTCATATATACCGAAACCAGTTAGTAACATGGAAATGAAAATGAGAGTTGCGACTGTTGGATTTCCTGCGGAACGCTCAGTGAAATCAAAATATGTGATATAAAACGTAGAAATGAGTTGTCCGATGAAGCAAATAAAACCACCGACGAAAAAGGCTTTTATACAATTTTTTAAGACAGGACGCTTCGGTTCTCGTTCTTGCTCGAATTTTTTATACTCCTGTTGCACAGGGGTTAAGTTCTTATCTTTACTAGACATTGCGATCCTTCCTTTTCTTTTAAAAAGCGTTAAGTGTTAGACTCCATTTTTTTCCCAATGAGTTTTAATTGCTTATTAATCTCATCTTTAGATACTTTTTTTTCCTTAATCCTTCTTTCAAGCTTTTCGAGTAACATAAAGATTTTTTTATCTGTGCTTACACGAACATCGAAAGTAGGATGCTCATCGCTTAGCTGCTTTTGAAGCTTCTTACGCAGAGGTTTTAATCCAAACCTTTCGTGGTGCTCAGGTAGTACTGCTATGTAGAGATCTAAATTTGAATTTACTGCTGTGCTTTTTATAATTTCATTCATAGCGAGGGCTCTTTTCTTGGCTCCTTGCGATATAGATTGATTAAAGGATTCCGTACTCGTCTTTGTTAATTTGGGACCTTTCTCTTTCTCCGTTCGTTTTGCTTCTTCTTTCACTTTTTTATCTAAGGGACTATTATCACATCCGGTAAAAGAGCTAAATAGAAGGGCAAATAAAGCGGTTATGAGGCCGAGTTTTCGCATGATTATCATTCCATTTCTATTGCAATATGTAATGTGATAGAAAAAGGATGACTGCATATCATCCTTTTTCTATTTCACAGCATGACCGATTCGTTATTGCTGTGAGTATTGTGGTTCTTCTTGTTGGACTTCTTCAACGCGTGGGTTTAAAGAATCGATAATCGTTTGCGTTTGCTGCGCAGCTGTTTGGAAAAGTTGCTTGGCTTGTTGGTTATCCGTATCAAGAGCGAATCCCTCTAAGCTAGCTTGTGCACTTTTTAATCCAGAAACAGTTTGCTTTAGTTTTGTAATTACAGTCATTGAATGAAGCCCCCTTTGGAATATCAATTCAAAGATTATAATTTGTGAGTAGGGGTGAATTTATGATTGGAAAATTTTAGGTGGAGTGCTTTGTTAATATACTCATAACTAAGGTGCATAAAGGATTGTGGGGATATTTTTATTGATTTAGATGGATTTTATTGCTATTATTATGGAAAGAAAATGAAGAGTTTTCTATAATCATGCGCCCATAGCTCAGTCGGATAGAGCGGTGGTTTCCGGTACCACGTCTGCCGGGGGTTCGAATCCCTCTGGGCGCGTTATATATTGTTGGTGTTACGTAAATAGTAAATCTAAAATAACCCCTTGTTTGTGATTAGAAATAATCGTGTACAGGGGGTTTTTGTTATGGTCTTACAAGGTACTTCTGTTAAAGTTTATACTAAAATTATCTAAAACTTATAGTATGAGGGGTTTGCAGGTGCGTAAAATTAGCGGATATTTAAGGGTTTTAGGGGATAACGAACGTAGAACTGTCGCTATATCGGATTCTGGTGAAATGTTAAAGTTTATGCTAAATATGGAATTGCACCATCAAGAAATTGATATGGAATGTTTTGGACCTAGTCATTATTTACCTAGCGGAGACTATCGTAAGGATTTAATAGCGATTGTTTTTACAGCTGAGATGATGTTAGAGGATATGGAATTGGAAGGTGAATGGCCGGCTGAAAGCGGAGACGTTATATTTAATGGAGCATAGCAAATCAATCTGGGTAAAAAAGGTCTGAACTTACAAATTTAAGTTCAGACCTTTTTTATTCCCCCTTGTTATATCTGATAATAAGATTTACTATTAGTATGTGGTAATAATTTTTGTGTATTATTATTTTCTTTCAATATTATTCAAATTTCGGTTGTAAGTTGTAAATCTCATTAATACATATAAATTAATAATATTTTGGAATGGGTGTCTGCGTGAGGATTCTCCTTTTACCAAACTTATTGTACAATAGAAACAAGGGGGAGATTAGTTTGAAGGCAAGTCTTTTACAAGAACAAAGCTTACGTTTGGCAATGACACAAGAGTTAAGGCAAGCGATTACAATGCTCCAGTATAATGTACAAGAATTATCGGAGTTTTTGTATGAGCAATCGTTAGAGAATCCCCTTATTGAGTTAGGTGGTTTTGAGAGGGAGAAGAAAAAGAGCTCTAACACAAGTAAAAGTACCAGCAAACAAGTCGAGAATCAGATGGAAATCTACAGTGTGGATTCTACAACGATTCAGCAACATTTATTAAATCAAATACAATATTATAAAATAGATGAAGAAGAGCGAAAAGTAGCTTCTTTCATTATTATGAACATGGATGGAAATGGGTATTTACAAGAAACGAACGAAGAGTTAGCGGATCTCCTTTCCGCACCACTTCATGTAGTCGACCGCTCTGTAGAGCTTGTCCAATCGCTTGAGCCAGCAGGGGTAGGAGCGCGTAATATTCAGGAATGTCTAACTTTGCAATTGAAGCGCTTACAAAGACGGAATGGATTAGCGGAAGAGGTTATAGAGGATCAATTTGCTTATTTCGTGAAGAAAGATTGGCGAAAGCTCGTTCAAGTGTTGAAGTGTAGTAATGAGGAATTGCAAACAGCGGTGAACTGTATTACGTCATTACAGCCGAAACCAGGTCTTGCGTTTTCTTCTGATAAACCACTTTATATCGTGCCTGATATGGCAGTGAAAAAAGATGGTGATCGTCTCGTTTTACAAATGAACGAGAGAAATATGCCGAGAATTGAAATTCATTCTGAGTATAGTGCGCTTCTGAATGCTAGTGAAAGTGAAGTAGCATCTTACGTATCAGAAAAGTATCAGCATGTACAGTGGATTATGCGCAGTTTAAAACAGAGAAAACAAACGCTTCTGCAAGTGATGACTATTATTATGGAAAAACAACGTGATTTCTTCTGGGAAGGTCCAGAATATTTAAAACCGCTTGCTTTAAAAGAGGTAGCAGAAGAGTTAAGTGTGCATGAATCTACAATTAGTCGTGCAACGCGAAATAAATATGTGCAAACACCACACGGTTTATTTGAGATGAAATCGTTCTTTAGCAATGCCGTTTCGACTACTGAAGATGAAGCTGTTTCTACAAAGCGTGTGAAACGATTTATCCAAACGCTTGTTGAGGCAGAGAATAAGAAAAAGCCACTTTCAGATCAAAAGATTTCAAAATTATTAGAAGAAGAGCATGAAATTGTTATTTCTCGAAGAACAGTGGCGAAGTATAGAGAACAAATGCACATTCCAGCGTCATCATTACGAAAAACGATTGGGTAGGTGAAGAATATGAAAGTTGTACTGTATACAAAAAAAGATTGTGGTCTTTGCGTGCAGGCAAAACAAGTTTTGCAGGAAGTACAATGTGAATATTCTTTTCAAATCGAGGAAATAAATATATATGAAGATAATGACCTTTTAGAAAAATATCACCTAATGATTCCGGTTGTAGAAATAGGAGGAAAACAAGTAGAATACGGTAACATTCACAAAGGTGTCATAATAAACTATATAAAGAATGCAGTTAAGAGTTGAATAAGTTTCTATCTCCTGTTACAATAATACACGTAGCAGGGATTATTTTTTTAACCTATGTGGGACACAAAATGTCACTACGGGACGTAAAGTGACCACAAGGAAAAATGAACCAATGTAGTGAGGAGAAAAGATATGCGCTCATGGATTCAGAACACAAAAAAATTATTACCTGATCTGCTACCTGTTATGCAAACGAGAATGCAAATTCTTCAATACATTAGGCTCATGCAGCCGATTGGAAGAAGAAATTTGTCAGCAAGTCTCGGTATGACAGAACGAGTATTGCGAAGTGAAGTTCAAGTTTTGAAAGAACAAAACTTAGTTCACGTCGCTTCTTCTGGAATGACTTTGACAGAAGAAGGAACAGCTTTAGTTCTTGCTTTGGAAGACTTTATGAAAGAAATTTCCGGGTTAAAGGTTTTAGAAAAGCAACTTAAGGAAACATTAGACTTGGATGAAGTTTTCGTTGTCCCTGGTGATAGTGATGAATCACCTTGGGTCAAACTGGAGATGGGCCGTGCTTGTGTGACTTGTATAAAAGACCGTCTGACAGTGAATAATATCGTTGCTGTGGCTGGAGGAACTACGCTAGCTGCTGCTGCGGACATGATGCAGCTTGATTGCAAAGATTTACATATGCTATTTGTCCCAGCACGTGGTGGAATTGGAGAAGGTGTCGAATTAGAAGCCAATACCATTTGTGCCAAGATGGCGCAAAATACGATGAGTAATTATCGCTTATTGTATGTTCCAGACCATGTTAGTAGCGAAGCATATGCGTCTATTGTGACAGAGCCTTCCGTGAAAGAAGTTCTTGAGTTGATTCGATCTTCCAATATCGTCATTCATGGAATAGGTGATGCGTTAACAATGGCACGTCGCAGAAATACTTCAGAAGCAGATTGGTTAAAGATTCAAGCAAGCGAAGCAGTAGGCGAAGCTTTCGGTTATTACTTTAATGAACAAGGAAATGTTGTTCATAAAGTAAGAACAGTTGGTATGCAACTTGAGGATTTACAACATGTATCTCACGTTGTTGCAGTCGCTGGAGGTTCTTCAAAGGCAAAGGCAATACAGGCTGTAATTAAACAAGGGCACACTTCAATTCTAATTACAGATGAAGGTGCAGCAAAACAGTTAACAAAGGGTATTACCCTTTAATATAATCCCCCAAGGAGGAAATTCAAATGACTAAAATTGGTATTAATGGATTTGGACGTATCGGACGTAACGTATTCCGCGCAGCTCTTAACAACTCTGAGGTAGAAGTAGTAGCAATCAACGACTTAACAGATGCTAAAACATTAGCTCACCTTTTAAAATATGACACAGTTCACGGAACTTTAAATGCAGAAGTATCTGCTAACGAAAACAGCATCGTTGTTAACGGTAAAGAAATTAAAGTTATCGCTGAGCGTGACCCAGCTCAATTACCATGGAGCGACTACGGAGTAGAAGTAGTAGTAGAATCTACTGGCCGTTTCACTAAAAAATCAGACGCTGAAAAACACTTAGGTGGATCAGTTAAGAAAGTTATCATCTCAGCTCCAGCTTCTGACGAAGATATCACTGTAGTTATGGGTGTTAACCACGAACAATATGATGCAGCTAACCACAACGTAGTATCTAATGCTTCTTGTACTACAAACTGTCTAGCTCCATTCGCTAAAGTATTAAACGAAAAATTCGGCGTAAAACGCGGAATGATGACAACAATTCACTCTTACACTAACGACCAACAAATCTTAGACTTACCACACAAAGATTTACGTCGTGCTCGTGCAGCAGCTGAAAACATGATCCCAACATCTACTGGTGCAGCTAAAGCTGTAGCATTAGTATTACCAGAACTTAAAGGTAAATTAAACGGCGGCGCTGTACGTGTTCCAACTGCTAACGTTTCTCTTGTTGACTTAGTTGTTGAACTTGACAAAGAAGTAACAGTTGAAGATGTAAACGCAGCATTCAAAGCAGCAGCTGAAGGCGAATTAAAAGGTATCCTTGGATACAGCGAAGAGCCATTAGTATCTATCGACTATAACGGATGTACAGCTTCTTCTACAATCGATGCATTATCTACAATGGTAATGGAAGGTAACATGGTTAAAGTACTTTCTTGGTACGATAACGAAACTGGTTACTCTAACCGCGTAGTAGACCTAGCAGCATACATGACTTCTAAAGGTCTTTAATTCTTAATTATATAAGTAATCAATGACAAAACGAGGGAGAGGGTTTGTTCCCTCTCTCTCTTCTTTCGTTTTAAAAGCAAATGTGTTAAGCTTTTGAGTGGGTTTTGTCAATCCTAACTAGTAGTCGGAGGGAAATCCAATGAACAAAAAATCAATTCGTGACGTAGATTTAAAAGGTAAGCGTGTATTTTGCCGCGTTGATTTCAACGTACCTATGAAAGAAGGCAAAATTACAGATGAAACTCGTATCCGTGCAGCTCTTCCTACAATTCAATATTTAGTAGAGCAAGGTGCGAAAGTTATTTTAGCAAGTCATTTAGGCCGTCCAAAAGGTCAAGCAGTAGAAGAATTACGTCTTACTCCAGTAGCAGCACGTTTAGGCGAGCTTCTTGGTAAAGATGTTAAAAAAGCAGACGAAGCATTCGGACCAGTTGCACAAGAAATGGTTGCAGCAATGAACGAAGGCGACGTATTAGTTCTTGAAAACGTACGTTTCTATGCGGGCGAAGAAAAGAACGATGCAGAACTTGCGAAAGAATTTGCAGCTCTTGCTGATATCTTCGTAAACGATGCATTCGGTGCAGCTCACCGTGCTCACGCTTCTACAGCAGGTATCGCAGACTACCTACCAGCAGTATCTGGTTTATTAATGGAAAAAGAGTTAGATGTACTTGGAAAAGCACTTTCTAACCCAGAACGTCCATTCACAGCTATCATCGGTGGTGCGAAAGTAAAAGATAAAATCGGTGTAATTCGTCATCTATTAGACAAAGTAGATAACTTAATCATCGGTGGCGGACTAGCTTACACATTTGTTAAAGCTTTAGGTCATGAAATTGGTCTATCTCTATGTGAAGACGACAAAATCGAACTAGCTAAAGAATTTATGCAACTTGCAAAAGAAAAAGGCGTAAACTTCTACATGCCAGTTGATGTTGTAATCACAGAGGAATTCTCTGAAACTGCAACAACTCAAATCGTAGGTATCGACTCTATCCCTTCTACTTGGGAAGGCGTGGACATCGGTCCTAAAACACGTGAAATTTATGCAGATGTAATTAAAAATTCTAAGCTTGTTGTATGGAATGGACCAATGGGTGTATTCGAAATGACTCCATTCGCAGAAGGTACAAAAGCAGTAGGACAAGCATTAGCAGATGCAGAAGATACATACTCTGTTATCGGCGGTGGTGACTCTGCAGCAGCTGTTGAAAAATTCGGTATGGCTGATAAAATGAGCCACATTTCTACTGGCGGCGGTGCGTCATTAGAATTCATGGAAGGTAAAGAGCTTCCAGGTGTAGTTTGTCTTAACGACAAATAAGTAGCAGCCAAAGAAAAAGGACGGTGCAAAGCATGCGTAAACCAATTATCGCAGGTAACTGGAAAATGAATAAAACTCTATCTGAAGCAGTTAGCTTCGTAGAGGAAGTTAAAGGTCAAATCCCAGCAGCTTCAGCTGTTGATGCAGTAGTTTGCTCTCCAGCTCTATTCTTAGAGCGTTTAGTAGCTAAGGCTGAAGGAACGGACTTACAAGTAGGTGCACAAAACATGCACTTCGAAAAAAATGGTGCATTCACTGGCGAAATTAGCCCAGTAGCACTTAGCGACTTAAAAGTAGGCTACGTAGTACTTGGCCACTCTGAGCGTCGTGAAATGTTTGCTGAAACAGACGAATCAGTAAACAAAAAGACTCTTGCAGCATTTGAACATGGTTTAACACCAATCGTATGTTGTGGTGAGACTTTAGAAGAGCGCGAAAGCGGAAAAACATTTGATCTAGTAGCAGGTCAAGTGACAAAAGCACTTGCAGGTTTAACAGAAGAGCAAGTTAAAGCAACTGTTATCGCTTATGAGCCAATCTGGGCTATCGGTACAGGTAAATCTTCTTCTTCTGCAGATGCAAACGAAGTATGTGCGCACATCCGTAAAGTTGTTGCAGAAGCTGTTTCTCCAGAAGCTGCAGAAGCTGTTCGTATTCAATACGGCGGTAGCGTAAAACCAGAAAACATTAAAGAGTATATGGCACAATCTGACATCGACGGCGCTTTAGTTGGCGGTGCTAGCTTAGAGCCTGCTTCGTTCTTAGGTCTTCTGGGGGCGGTAAAATGAGAAAGCCAACAGCTTTAATCATTCTTGATGGTTTCGGACTACGTGAAGAAACTCACGGGAATGCTGTAGCACAAGCTAAGAAACCTAATTTTGATGGTTACTGGAACAAATTCCCTCACACAACGCTTACAGCTTGTGGTGAGGAAGTAGGTCTTCCAGAAGGTCAAATGGGTAACTCTGAGGTTGGTCACTTAAATATCGGTGCAGGCCGCATTGTATATCAAAGCTTAACACGCGTAAACGTTGCAATTCGTGAAGGTGAGTTCGATCAGAACGAAACTTTCCAAAATGCAATTAAAAGCGTAAAAGAAAAAGGTACTGCTCTTCATTTATTCGGTTTACTTTCTGACGGTGGTGTGCACAGTCACATGAACCATATGTTTGCTCTTCTTCGCTTAGCAGCAAAAGAAGGCGTGGAGAAAGTTTATATCCATGCATTCTTAGACGGCCGCGATGTTGGACCACAAACAGCAAAAGGTTATATCGATGCAACAAATGAAGTAATTAAAGAAACAGGAGTAGGACAATTCGCGACTATCTCTGGTCGTTATTACTCCATGGACCGTGACAAGCGTTGGGATCGCGTAGAAAAATGTTACAGTGCTATGGTAAATGGTGAAGGCCCTACTTATAAATCAGCAGAAGAGTGTGTAGAAGACTCTTATGCAAATGGTATCTACGATGAATTCGTATTGCCGTCTGTAATTGTTAACGAAGATAACACGCCAGTTGCAACAATCAATGATGATGATGCAGTTATCTTCTATAACTTCCGTCCAGACCGTGCAATTCAAATTGCTCGTGTATTTACAAACGAAGACTTCCGTGAGTTCGATCGTGGTGAAAAAGTACCTCACATTCCTGAATTCGTTTGTATGACACATTTCAGTGAAACTGTAGATGGTTACGTGGCATTCAAGCCAATGAACCTTGATAACACATTAGGTGAAGTTGTTGCGCAAGCGGGATTAAAGCAACTTCGCATCGCGGAAACTGAAAAGTATCCGCACGTTACATTCTTCTTTAGCGGTGGTCGTGAGGCTGAATTCCCAGGAGAAGAGCGTATTTTAATTAACTCACCGAAGGTTGCAACGTATGACTTGAAACCTGAAATGAGCATTTACGAAGTAACGGACGCTTTAGTAAATGAAATCGAAAATGATAAACATGATGTTATCATTCTTAACTTTGCAAACTGTGATATGGTTGGCCATTCTGGGATGATGGAACCAACAATTAAAGCAGTAGAAGCAACTGACGAATGTTTAGGAAAAGTTGTAGAAGCGATTCTTGCAAAAGATGGTGTAGCACTTATTACTGCTGACCATGGTAATGCTGATCAGGAGTTAACTGCTGATGGCGGGCCTATGACAGCTCATACAACTAACCCGGTTCCTTTCATCGTTACAAAAAATGACGTAGAGCTTCGTGAAGGTGGTATTTTAGGAGATATCGCCCCAACAATGCTTACACTTTTAAATGTGGAACAACCGAAAGAAATGACAGGTAAAACAATTATTAAATAATTTGCTTATATAAAAAGGAGAGAATTTATTATGTCAACAATTATTGATGTTTATGCTCGCGAAGTCCTTGACTCTCGTGGTAACCCAACTGTAGAAGTAGAAGTTTACACAGAAAGCGGCGCTTTCGGACGCGCTATCGTACCAAGTGGTGCATCTACTGGTGAGCACGAAGCAGTAGAATTACGTGACGGTGACAAATCTCGTTACCTTGGTAAAGGTGTTCTAAATGCAGTAAACAACGTTAACGAAGCAATCGCTCCAGAAATCGTTGGTTTCGACGTAACTGACCAAGCTGGTATCGACCGTGCTATGATCGAATTAGATGGCACTCCAAACAAAGGTAAACTAGGCGCTAACGCTATCCTTGGTGTATCTATGGCAGTAGCTCACGCAGCAGCTGACTTCGTAGGTCTTCCATTATACCGTTACCTTGGTGGATTCAATGCAAAACAATTACCAACTCCAATGATGAACATTATCAACGGTGGTTCTCACGCTGATAACAACGTAGACTTCCAAGAGTTCATGATCTTACCAGTTGGTGCTCCAACATTCAAAGAATCAATCCGTATGGGTGCTGAAGTATTCCATGCACTTAAAGCTGTATTACATGACAAAGGTCTTAATACTGCAGTAGGTGACGAAGGTGGATTCGCTCCAAACCTTGGTTCTAACCGTGAAGCATTAGAAGTAATCATCGAAGCTATCGAAAAAGCTGGTTACAAAGCTGGCGAGAACGTATTCTTAGGAATGGACGTTGCTTCTTCTGAGTTCTACAACAAAGAAACTGGTAAATATGACCTTGCAGGCGAAGGCCGTACTGGCTTAACTTCTGCAGAAATGGTTGATTTCTACGAAGAGCTTTGCAAAGACTTCCCAATCATCTCTATTGAAGATGGTTTAGACGAAAACGACTGGGATGGTCACAAATTATTAACTGAGCGTATCGGTGATAAAGTACAATTAGTTGGTGACGACTTATTCGTAACTAACACACAAAAACTTGCTGAAGGTATCGAAAAAGGTATCTCTAACTCAATCTTAATTAAAGTTAACCAAATCGGTACTTTAACTGAGACTTTCGAAGCTATCGAAATGGCTAAACGTGCTGGTTATACAGCAGTTGTATCTCACCGTTCTGGTGAAACTGAAGATGCTACAATCGCTGACATCGCAGTTGCAACTAACGCTGGCCAAATTAAAACTGGTTCTATGAGCCGTACTGACCGTATTGCTAAGTACAACCAATTATTACGCATTGAAGACGAACTAGGCGAAATCGCTGTTTACGATGGTATCAAATCTTTCTACAACATCAAACGATAATTGTAGAAAATAACGACAGACCGTGAGAAATCACGGTCTGTTTTTTTTATGCTTAAAATTGCTCACCCGTCATAAGTGACATGAAATGTTTAAAGAAACGGTTATAATCAAAATCAATTGCGATTTGATGACTCGGCCGATCAATAAATGGTTTAGATTCTCCTAAAGAGCGAAATTCTCCAATGCTTGCTCCTTGTGCATAGGATTCCGTCATGACAACGATAGGTGATTTGTGATACGTAAACATAGAGTTATCAAGTAAAGCGAGTATTGGCATTGTGTCATGGAAGGGGCTCCCCTTTAAATGGGGTAAGGCGTCTTTATAATAGCCGTAGTAATAATGATCGAATAACGGTTTGACGAGTGGGGCTTTTCCTTTTGCTTCAATGTATTCAGCCATTTCTGGTGTAATGATGGAATACTGAGTGACGTTTAATGGATAGATGTACATGTTAGGTGAGGATTGAAGGACTATATTAGCGGCAGTAGGATCGCCATAAAAGTTCGCTTCTGAAATAGGGGTCACATTACCAGGATGTAAAAAGGCACCGCCCATTACGTAGTAAGATTTAATTTGCTTCATGAGCTGTTTACATAAGATGAATAAAATTGCTAGGGAGGTAAGTCTGCCTAAACTAACAATGATTAATTCATCTTTATACTGTTCAATAAGAGGAATAACTTCGAAAAAATTCTCCATTTCTCCGTTAGTCACATGTCCCTTTGGAATAATTGGCCCGAGCCCTTGTTTCCCGTGTACTTCCGTAAAGAAAGCAGGAGGGGCGCCAGTAAGTGGGCGTTCTGATCCACCAAATATCTTGATGTTTCTATCCTTTGCTTCGTTCTTAAGAAAATGAGCGTTTTGTACGGCCATTTCTTTTGGAACATTGCCGTAATCAGCAACAATGCCCACGATTTCTATTTCATTGATAAAGAATGCTAAGAGGAGAGCCATCGTATCATCAATCCCAGGATCACAAAAAATAAGAACCTTTTTGGGCATATGTTCACCACCTATCTTATTTATCCCACTTTAATGGGCAGTAAGACCCCCACCTCAAAATTCAGCGAAAGCAAAGAATTTAGGTGGGGGATCAACTGCCCATAAAAGTCCGATTGGTTCAGCTAATAATCAGTGGGGGATGAAGACCCCCCACTGATTAAAGTTTCACTTTATATATATGTAAGCTTAAGGATAAAAAGATTATTTTATTGAAATAACAACATTACAAATTCAGAAAATAAAAACTTTTTATATTAGGTCAAGGTTTTTGACTTAATTTCCGATTAGAAATGCAGTCATATCAAGGGTGTAAGCGTATAACATAGGCTGTTTTTGCTGTCAAGTTGATAAATTGCAGCTTTTTACAATTTATACTATGATAAAGATATTAAGAGAAGATCGTATAAACATGAGGGATGATGAACATGAAATTTACAAAGATTCTTGTCCAAATTGCTGCTCTTTACGTTTTTTATATGGTTGGAAATTGGGTACAAGAAATGTTAAACATTCCGATTCCAGGAAGTTTAATCGGAATGTTCCTCTTACTTGTTTTACTTAGCCTAAAAGTCCTTCCAGTGAAATGGTTCGATTTAGGAGCAGAAACACTCGTTGCTATTATGCCGTTTTTATTAATTCCGCCAACGCTTGGCCTAATGAATTACGGTGCTTTTTTTATGAGTAAAGGAATTTCTCTTTTCATTACAATTGTAGCGAGTACATTTTTAATTATTATTGTCGCAGGACATACGGGACAATATCTTGCGAATAGAAAGGAAAGAGAGTCGTGATGAGCCAAATATTAATCGGAATCGGTTGGGTTCTTTTTACGGTGCTATTATACCAATTATCTAAAAAAATCTATACATTATTTCCAACACCATTCACCATTCCAATGCTTGTAGCAACAGGATTAATGGCTTTCTTATTCATCATGCTTGATATACCATATCAACATTATATGGAAAGTGGTGGTGGCTGGATTGCCAAGCTGCTAGGACCCGGTGTTGTAGCATTTGCCATTCCTCTTTATAAACAACGTCATGTTCTGCAAAAATATATTGTACCGATTGCTGGTGGCGTATTAGTAGGGACAACAGTTGCAATCGCAAGTGATTTTGCCATCGCATCACTTATGGGAACAGATAAAAGCTTAATTTTATCTTCTTTACCAAAATCGGTGACAATGCCAGTTGCGATGAGTGTTTCAGAGCAAGTTGGTGGTGTACCTTCATTAACAGCAGCTTTCGTTGTTATCGCAGGTATTACTGGAACGATTACCGGCCCACTTTTATTAAAATGGAGCCGCGTTACAAACTCAGTTGGTAAAGGTATCGGATTTGGATGTGCTTCTCATATTATGGGTGTAATGAGAGCAATGAAAAATAATGAACATGAAGGTGTTATTGGATCGGTAACAATGACATTAACAGCAATTTTGACATGTTTGCTCGGGCCGTTATTTGCAATGATGTTTATGTAATAGAAGAAAAGCGAGAGCGACTTTATAGCTCTCGCTTTTCTATAGAATTTATGCTACAGTTAAAATAACTGAATCTTTGTAGGAGGTACGCCAAGTGCATACGTTATTATCCGTTTTACTTATTATTGTATCGATTTTAATGATTGTTATGGTACTTATGCAGTCTAGTAATAGCTCAGGCCTTTCAGGTGCAATTTCAGGCGGTGCAGAGCAATTATTTGGTAAGCAAAAAGCACGTGGAATTGAAGCAGTATTAAACCGTATTACAATTGTTTTAGCTGTTCTATTCTTCGTATTAACAATTGCTGTTACGTACTTAAATTTATAGAATTGAAAGAAGAAGCGTTAGTAAGATGTACTAATGGTTCTTCTTTTTTTATTTTGCCATTTGAAAGATGTTTCTAATTAGATTATAGAAATATAAATATGGTACACTAAGATATAGAAAGAATACGACTAGATTACAGAAGAGAAAGAGGAGAAGTACATGATGAAATTAGCATCTCCGAAACCATTTACATTTGAGGGTGGAGACCGCGCTGTTTTATTACTACATGGTTTCACAGGAAACTCAGCTGATGTACGTATGTTAGGGCGTTTCTTAGAGAAGAAAGGCTACACTTGTCATGCGCCAATTTTTAAAGGGCACGGTGTACCACCAGAAGAGCTTGTTCATACAGGTCCTGAAGATTGGTGGCAAGACGTAATGGAAGCATATCAGCTTTTAAAAGATAAAGGCTTTGAGAAAATTGCTGTTGCTGGATTATCACTTGGCGGCGTATTTTCTTTAAAATTAGGTTATACAGTACCGGTTTTAGGTGTAGTACCAATGTGTGCACCAATGTATATTAAGAGTGAAGAAACGATGTACCAAGGTATATTGGCATATGCCCGCGAATATAAAAAACGTGAGCAAAAATCACCAGAGCAAATTGAACAAGAAATGTTGGAATTCCAAAAGACACCGATGAATACATTAAAAGCATTACAACAATTAATTGCTGACGTACGTAACAATGTGGATATGATTTATGCACCGACATTTGTTGTACAAGCACGTCATGATGAAATGATTAATACAGATAGTGCTAACATTATTTATAACGGTGTAGAATCTACGTTAAAAGATATTAAATGGTATGAAGACTCTACGCATGTCATTACACTTGATAAGCAACGTGACGAGCTACATGAGGATGTATATAACTTCTTGGAGCAACTAGATTGGTAAGATCTAGTTGCCTCTTTTTTTCATAAGGGAATTTTTTATGGAAGCTGTAAAAAAATCATTGGGAGATGATTGAAGTTTCGCTTTATACATCCCCCATCTTTCGGATACACTAAATAATATAAGGGTTTAAAGGAGGTATTTCTGCTTGGAAGAAATCATACAAGAACATATTGATAAGTTGTTATTATTTATGAGAGAAGAAGCGTATAAACCGCTAACGATACAAGAGTTAGAAGAGGCATTTGGAATTGAAGGTTCTGAGGGCTTTAAAGATTTTGTAAAGGCACTTGTAATGATGGAAGAGAAGGGGCTTGTTATTCGTACACGTAGCAACCGTTACGGTCTTCCTGAAAAGATGAATTTAGTGCGTGGTAAATTAATTGGACATGCACGTGGCTTTGCATTCGTTGTACCAGACGAGAAGAAAACGGGGGACGATGATCTTTTCATTCCGCCTACAGAGTTAAACGGTGCACTTCATGGCGATACAGTATTAGCTCGTGTTAGCGCACAATCAAGTGGATCACGCCAAGAAGGTTCAATTGTACGTATTTTAGAGCGTGGAACGAAAGAACTAGTTGGTACATATACAGAATCGAAAAACTTTGGATTTGTTATACCTGACAATAAGCGCTGGACAAGTGATATCTTTATCTTGAAAAGTGCATCAATGGGTGCTGTAGAAGGCCATAAAGTAGTTGTGAAAATTACGAGCTATCCAGAGAATCGTTTAAGTGCAGAAGGTGAAGTTATTCAAATTCTAGGTCATAAAAATGATCCAGGAGTAGATATTTTATCTGTCATTCATAAACATCATTTACCTTTAGCATTCCCTGAAGAAGTGATGGAGCATGCAAACAGTGTACCAGAAACGATTTCAGAAGAAGATTTAAAAGATCGCCGTGACCTACGTGACCAAATGATTGTAACAATCGACGGTGCAGATGCGAAAGATTTAGATGACGCCGTTACAGTAACAAAGCTTGAGAATGGTAACTACAAGCTTGGCGTTCATATTGCGGATGTAAGTCATTACGTTCAAGAAGGTTCTCCAATTGATGTCGAAGCAGCAGAGAGAGCGACGAGTGTATATCTTGTTGACCGTGTAATTCCGATGATTCCGCATCG
Source organism: Bacillus thuringiensis (assembly GCF_022095615.2). NCBI lineage: Bacteria > Bacillati > Bacillota > Bacilli > Caryophanales > Bacillaceae > Bacillus > Bacillus thuringiensis. The sequence continues at coordinate 4,822,216 of NZ_CP155559.1, read as the reverse complement.
TCTATCTAACGGTATTTGTTCGTTAAATCCGAAAGTAGACCGTCTGACGTTATCTTGTGAAATGGAAATCAATAACTTAGGTGACGTTGTAAAGCACGAGATTTTCCAAAGTGTGATTAAAACGACAGAGCGTATGACGTATGCTGACGTAAGAAGCATTTTAGAAGATGAGGACGAAGAGTTAATCAAACGTTATGAGCTGCTCGTACCGATGTTTAAAGAGATGGGTCAATTGGCACAAATTTTACGTGAAAAACGTATGCGCCGTGGTGCAATCGACTTTGACTTTAAAGAAGCGAAAGTATTAGTAGATGAAGAAGGAAAACCGACAGATGTTGTTATGCGTGATCGTTCTGTATCAGAGAAGTTAATTGAAGAATTTATGCTTGTTGCGAACGAAACAGTAGCAGAGCATTTCCACTGGATGAACGTACCATTCATGTACCGTGTCCATGAAGATCCGAAAGAAGATAAGCTGGAACGTTTCTTCGAGTTTGTAACGAACTTCGGATATGCAGTAAAAGGACGTGCGAATGAAATACATCCTCGTGCGCTGCAACAAATTCTTGAAATGGTTCAAGGACAGCCGGAAGAAGTAGTTATTTCAACAGTAATGCTTCGTTCAATGAAGCAAGCGCGTTACGATTCGGAAAGCTTAGGACATTTCGGCTTATCAACTGAGTTCTACACGCATTTCACATCGCCAATTCGTCGTTACCCAGATACGATTGTTCATAGATTAATTCGTGAATATATCATTAATGGTAAAGTCGACCATGAAACACAAGCAAAATGGCGTGAAAACTTACCTGAGATAGCAGAGCATTCTTCTAATATGGAACGCCGTGCTGTTGAAGCAGAACGTGAAACAGACGAAATGAAAAAAGCGGAGTATATGGTTGATAAGGTCGGCGAAGAGTATGACGGTATGATTAGCTCTGTAACAAACTTCGGTTTATTCGTAGAGCTTCCAAATACAATTGAAGGTCTTGTACACGTTAGCTATTTAACAGATGATTATTATCGTTATGACGAAAAACATTTTGCGATGATTGGAGAACGTACAGGTAACGTATTCCGCATCGGTGACGAAATTACAATTCGTGTTATTAACGTAAATAAAGATGAGCGCGCAATCGACTTTGAAATCGTTGGCATGAAAGGTACACCTCGTCGTAAATTCAAAGATCGTCCAGTCGTTATCGAACAGCCAAGAACAGGCAGAAAGAAACGCGGTGGACGTAGCGAGCGCAGTAATGAGCGCGGCGGTGAACGTGGCACAGGTAGAAAATTTGACCGTGGTGGCAAAGGAAAAGGAAGAGGATCAGCTTCTGCTTCCACTTCCACTTCCACGTCCGCTAGTCAGCCAGGGAAAAAAGATGGTAACGGCAAGAAGAAAAAAGCATTCTTCGAAAATGTACCAGGATTCAAGAAGAAAAAGAAAAAGCGTAAGTAAGAAAAGGAGGGCTTCGCTTTGATGAAAAGCGGGGCTTTTTCTTTTTTATTAGTGGCTTGAGAGCGAGCCACTTTCGCTTTTTATTGTAATCCAGCTACAGTGGCTAGAATGTTTGGCGGCTTCGCTTCTTCCCGAGAGGCAAAGAGCGCCTCAAGGTCAGAAGCTCCATTCACCTCACATTCTGAGCGAGCCACTTTCGCTTTTTATTAACATTTGTTACAATAGTAAAAATAGAGGAGGGACGTTATATGCCAAAGGGTACAGGTAAGGTTATTGCACAAAATAAAAAAGCATTTCATGATTATTTCATCGAAGAAACATACGAGGCAGGGCTTGTCCTTCAAGGAACGGAAATTAAGTCGATTCGCGCTGGACGCGTGAACTTGAAAGATGCGTTTGCACGTGTACATAATGGTGAAGTATGGGTTCATAATATGCATATTAGTACGTACGAGCAAGGGAATCGTTTCAACCATGATCCGCTTCGTACGAGAAAGTTACTTCTTCATAAAAAAGAAATTGAGAAGTTAACGGGTGCTTCAAAAGAAACAGGCTATGCATTAGTTCCAGTTAGAATCTATTTGAAAAATGGATTTGCAAAAATGGCACTTGGTTTAGCAAAAGGTAAAAAGCAATATGATAAGCGTAACGATTTAAAAGAAAAAGAAGCAAAACGTGAAATTGCACGCGCGTTCCGTGATCGCCAAAAGATGTAATACAGATATTTACATTTGTAAAACGGCGCGCGTATGATATAATAATTTATGTAAGATTGTTGCACATTGAAAAACAGCTCTTAGTAGCTATCACGATATTTCTTCGTATGCTCCATTTTTATCATGGGGACGTTACGGATTCGACAGGGATAGTTCGAGCTTAGGTTGCGAGTCGAGGGGATCGGCCTCGTTAAAACGTCAAAGCCTATAATTGGCAAACAAAACAATCTTTCTTTAGCTGCTTAATTGCACTAAAGGTTCCTCCCTCCATCGTCCATGTGGTAGGGTAAGGGACTCAAACTAAGTGGACTACGCCGGAGTTCGCCGTCTGAGGGCGAAGGAAGAGAACAATCAGACTAGCAACTTGGAAGCCTGTCGATAGGCCGAAGAGTTCGCGAAATGCTAATATATCGACTACACTCGTAGAAGCTTAAGTGCCGATATTTTTGGACGTGGGTTCGACTCCCACCGTCTCCACCAATACATATTTGGTGGTTTTTTTATTTTGTATGTGATTTGAACCATAACTTTGCCGTTTCGGCAAGATTATGGTTCTTTTTGTTTGGGGCAAACTTATGCTTCCAGGATTTGAAGAATATTTTTAATGTCGCTTTTAAATAAAATCATGGTGTTTATAAAAAACGCGAAGTTTTGTCCCTTTGGATCTATTTCTCTAAAGGGATGTTTTTATAGTGAAAAGAAGAACTGAACTGAAATGCCGATTAAGAGACCGTTGAGTAGTAATAAATAAAGTTACTCCATTAAAGGGACATTTTGTTGAATAAAAATAAAAAATGAAGAAGATAATTTGCTTAATAAAAACAGATTATCTTCTTCATAGTACAATTTAAAAGGTCATTTATGAAACAAGTTTTAGACCTATTGCGGCACCTAAAACCATACCTATAAAAACAACCCTTCTCCAATCTTTTGATTCGCCATATAAAATCATGCCTAAAATTGCACCACCAGACGCACCAATTCCAGTCCAAATTGCATAGGCTGTCCCCATAGGTAGTATTTCCATTGCGTAAGCAAGAAAAATAAAACTTAAGCCAAATCCGAGAATTAACAAAGCTAATGATTGCCAATTTTGGTCTTTATGCAATTTATTTATCATAGCAACACCAAACATTTCAAACAAACCTGCTAAGATTAAAGAAATCCATGCCATTAGGATTCATCACCTTTCTGAACTTTGTCATCTGTAACTAATTTCAAACCAATTACTCCAGCTAATAAAAATAAAATCAATAACACTTTTCCTACTTTAAATGGTTCACCAAAGAGTAGGATTTCAGAAAAGACAGTTCCAGCTGTACCTAGCCCAACAAAAACAGCATAAACAGTTCCTACAGGAAGCTTTTTTCCTGCCATAATCATTAAATAAAAGCTTAAAAATATAGCGATGATAGTTCCTGTCCATGTCCAAAAGTCATCAGCATGTTTTAAACCAATAACCCAAAAGATTTCAAAGAAAGCAGCAACAAATACTTTAATCCAGTCTTTACTCATCTAAAGACACCTCCAATTTTATTATTAACAAAAAAAACAAAAAAAGCCTGAGAGATAACTGTTAAACAGTTTCTCCCAGGCTTTTATCCTTCCGTGACACAGCAAAGCTGTGAGTTTTCTCTTGGACCAGACCAATAACACTAGTTTATTGCGGAACCCTAGAAAACATTTAACATATATAATTATCTTATATTATACATAAATTTGAAAATTAATCAAGATGAAAACAATTTAATATTATAGTGAATTGTTGAGTTCATTATTCAACAAAAGGGGGGCATAATGAAAGAAGAACGACAGAAATGATCAGATTTTTTTAAAAATGAATGATTCAATTAAATAAGTTAAGAGCATGTTTTGATTATAACACGCTCTTTCTTTTTGCTCGTTTATCGAGGTTATTAGTATCAATTAGACAAAACATTATTCATAATCTACATTAATAAAATACATGGCAAGCTTATGGATTAATAATTAACGCACGGCAAAGTTATGCTTCCATTTTCTTTGCACAATTAGATAAATATCTTCTACAATAAGCAAATTCCGGCAAGTTTATGCTTCTAATTGTGGCAAACTTATAGGTAAAGTAACATTGTATAACATGAACCATAACTTTGCCAGATTGGCGAGGTTATGGTTCTTTTTGTTTGCGATAAAACTATGCTTGTTTTGTTTTTGTAAAATGATAACAACGTTTTAATCCAGAATGATAGGATTACAAAAGTGTAATGTGGGTGTAAGGAAACTGAATTGTTCCTTTTTGGTAGATAAAGCATACTTAAGGTAAGGAAGATTTATATGTTAATGAATTTAAATCTTACAAGTAGAGCAGAAAGGTTAGGTATTATCGTATGAAATGGATCATGAGAATTTTTGTATTATTAGCTATAGTAGGAGGGGCTTTCTACTATCTGCAGTCAGGGAATGGATACTATTCAACTAAACAATATTATGTAAAAGTAATGACGGATTCTAAAGTAGAAAACGAAAAATTGAGTAATGGAGAAGTTCTTACGTATCATGTTTACGATGAGAAGGTGTACGATAAAAAAGGGGAAGAAAGAAAACTGCAAATTTCCGTACAAGATAAATTGGAAAAAAATCAATATTATTTGATTGATTGGGAAGATCGTCGTGGGATTGTTTCTAAAATAGCTAAAGTAGATCAAGCAAAAATAGATAAAGGTATCGTAGACAAATTGAACGGTACCTCATAATGAGTTAGGACAAATTAACTAGTAGCTGTGTTAGAGCAAAGAGGTTAAGACATTTTAGAAAATAAGAGAGTGTGTTATAAAAACAAAAGGATCGAACCGTCTGGTTTGTCCTTTTTTATTAGAAGCGAATTGAGGTTGTAACACCTGCACAGATAATTCGTAGTGCAATTCTTCTATATTATAATCCCTAGTATTTATATTTCAATATAACTTAAATTCTTTAAAAGGGCATTAGAGAAACTATGTTGTTATATGACATATGGGAAGAAGAAACGCTGTCAATTCAGTAATAAGAAATTGGTAAGTTTAGTAGAGAATATGTTGCTAAAACAGATAATTTCCGGAAATACGAAATCAACATAAAAGGGGAGTATCGTTATAAATGACTTATCTAACTACAATTTTATCAATAGCAGGTATCGTTATCATGTCTTTAGCAAGAATTAATTTTAGAATAAGGGCATTTGTTAATAAACCTGCTTGGGGGGGCTTCACTCTTCCTTTAGTTCTAATTGGATTTATTTCATTTTGTGTTGGCATGATTTTAGCTTTTGTAAATCATCAACTATAAGGTGAGAATATTGTGAAGGCGGAGATCTAAATGGTTTTCGTCTTTTTGCAAATTTAAAAAGATTTTTTAGCAAAGCTTATCCACCTACAGGGCTTTTTAGTTGTACTATAATTTACGGAACAATTTATAATTTCGCTCATGTTGCATAAGAATCTTACTAATTAAAAGCCAACTTTCTTAACAGAAAATTGGCTTTTAATATGTTGAAATTTTTCTGTAGATAATGCTTTTATTATATTTCAAATAAAATAATAAATATCAATGATGAAACAAATTGCAGTTACTATAATAGCTACCCTTAATGATTAAATAATATGTATTTAAATCTTCATATCCTTTGTGTTTCTATTCATATCTATTGTAAGATTATATAGAGTTCTCCTAATAAGCTGTTATAATGGCTTTTTTAGGAATTTAATATTTACAAATCTTAAATTATTTTTATCTAACTAAGTTATATTGAAATAGAGGTGAACCATCGGTGAAGCAGGTGTTAGTAATTAAGAATGAACGGTCTTTAGCGAAGAAAATCGTAAGCGGTCTAACGCAAGAAGGCTCTTTCATTTTAAAACTTCACAATGAAAACCAGGGTTTAAATATAATATATGAACAAGATTGGGATATTATCATATTGGATTGGGATTCATTAAGTATATCGGGACCAGAAATTTGTAGACAAATACGACTTGTTAAAACGACACCGCTCATTATTGTGACCGACAATATTTCTAGCAAGGATTGCATAGCAGGGTTACAAGCAGGAGCTGATGATTATATAAGAAAACCATTTGCGAAAGAAGAATTAGTAGCAAGGGTTAAAGCAATTTTAAGGAGAAGTGACTATATCCAGCAAAATGAGATAAACTTTTTTCAGTTTAAAGATCTCTTTGTTGATGCATCTAGCAATATTGTGAAAAAAGGTAGTGAAAATCTCTCGCTCACGAAGCGCGAGTACGATTTACTTGTATTTTTAATCAAGAATAAAAATACAATATTGAGCCGTGAAATGCTTTTGAATCAGGTTTGGGGATATAACGTAGTAGTAAATCCAAATGTAGTAGACTTATATATTGGGTATGTAAGAAAAAAATTAAAGTGCGAGAAGAAAGACAGATATATTCAAACGATACATGGCAGAGGCTATTCAATGATTGAATGATAAAAATAAGATAATAAAATAGTTTCTGTGAAATATTAAAAGAAGATTGCTATCAGAAATGGGCATTTTTTTGCAGTAGAAATCATGGTTTATAAGGTGCTAATCTATCGGTTAGTACGTGCGGGGGATGGATCTGGTGTGCATTAGTTGAGACCGTATCTAATTTATTTTTAATTTTATTAACTCACACCATTCACAAGATTTTCACAGAATTAATGACTATACTTATTTACAGGATGTTCAAATGAAAATGATTATCAATAGCAATTTAGATACATGAAAGTTATTATCTAATTCAATCTATGGACGTCATCATTTTCGAACTAAATTACATAATAAGGAGTATACGTATGAAAAAAACTATGCTTTTAAAATTAGTAAGTATTCTAGCAATTTTCACTTTAATGTTAGTAGCTTGCTCAGATTCAGGTAAGGAAACTTCGAAAGCTAATAAAGGTGATAGTAGTGATAAGCCAAAAACGGTTGAAATCACTGATGCTCATGGAACTGTTAAAGTCCCTGTAAATCCAAAGAATGTAGTTGCTTTAGATAATAGAACTTTTGAAACTTTAGCTGATTGGGGAATTAAATTAGCGGCTGCTCCAAAGGATATCATGCCTGCGGATTCAGCATATAAAAAAGATGATTCAGTTAAAAATATCGGGAATCACCGCGAACCAAATCTTGAAATTATTGCAGCGGCAAATCCTGAACTTGTAATCGTTGGTCAAAGATTTGCTGATCATTACGAAGAAATCAAAAAATTAGTGCCAAATGCAGCTGTTATTGATCTTAATTTTGATGTTTCTGAGAAGGCTACTAAGCCTGGAGAAAACTTAGTAAAAGGACTTAAAGATTCTACAACTACTTTAGGAAAAATCTTTGCTAAAGATAAAGAAGCTAAACAATTAGTAGCTGATTTTGATAAATCTATTGAAAAAGCAAAATCTGCTTATAACGGAAAAGATAAAGTTATGAGTGTTATCGTTACTGGTGGGAATATTGGTTTTGCTGCTCCACATTCTGGTCGTGTTTGGGGACCAATGTATGAAATTTTCGGTTGGACTCCAGCATTAGAAGTTTCGAATTCTACTGCAGGTCATAAAGGTGATGACGTTTCTGTTGAAGCTATCGCACAAACAAATCCTGATTGGCTTTTCGTATTAGATCGTGATGCTGCAACATCTGATGCAGCTAAGTCAGCTCCTGCTCAGGATGTTATTTCTAAATCACCAGCTCTTCAAAATACAACTGCTGTTTCTAAAAAACAAGTTATTTATGCACCAGCAGATACTTACACAAATGAATCAATTCAGACTTACGTAGAGTTATTTGGAAATATTGCAAAAACTTTAGCTAAGTAGTGTAAAGGGGTACGAAACAGTGTCAAAAAATATGATTTCTAGGGTTGAGAATATTTCTCAACCCCAGTTTTATAATCACAATAAAATATGGACAAAACCTTTTATAATAGCGGTTATAGTTGTTATAATTTTAGGGGTTATATCACTGTTTACCGGAGTTTATGATATTCGTGGACAAGAGGACGGAATGGAGATGTTTTTCATTACTCGTGTTCCGAGAACAGTTGCATTAATGCTTACTGGAGCTGCAATGGCGATGGCAGGACTCGTAATGCAACTCATTACACAGAATCGCTTTGTTGAACCTACTACAACGGGAACGATTGAATGGTCAGGCTTAGGCCTGCTTTTTGTATATTTATTATTTCCTGCCCCGACTTTAGTTCAAAGAATGACTGGCGCAATCATTTTTTCTTTTATAGGAACTATGATTTTCTTTTTATTTTTAAGAAGAGTTAAACTTCGTTCTTCTTTAATTGTCCCGATTATTGGATTGATGCTTGGAGCAGTTATTTCTGCAGTGTCTACGTTTATGGGACTTCTTTTTCAAATGACGCAAAGTATTGAAACTTGGTTCGTAGGTTCATTTGCTACTGTTCAGGTAGGAAGATATGAATATTTATGGCTGATTGTTATCGTTACTTTGTTTATTTTTATGTATGCTAATAGATTGACTTTAGCTGGACTAGGGGAAGATGTGGCAACAAGCCTTGGCGTTAATTACAATAGAATTGTTCTTTTTGGGACTGGTCTTATCTCTGTTGCTGTTGGAATTGTTGCAGCTGTTATTGGAAATTTACCTTTCTTAGGTTTAATTGTTCCAAACATTGTTTCCATGTTTAGAGGCGATGATCTTAGGAGTAATTTACCTTGGGTATGTGTGATCGGAATGGGGACAATAACTGCCTGTGACATCATTTCTCGAACAATTATAAAGCCGTTTGAATTACCTGTTTCTTTAATACTTGCAACAGTGGGAGCGGTCGTGTTTATTACTATTCTATTGAGACGAAGAAAACCAAGGAGGCTGCGATGATCACATTAGATTATAGAAATAAAGAAAATGTCGAAGTCGATTCTAGCCTTCATAATGAAAGTAGATCAGCTAGTGCTTTTCGTTCTAAGAAGGAAGCAAGACGTTATTGGATTGTACTGACAACATTGATTGCTTTAGGTCTCCTTTCTTCATATGGACTTTTAGTTTATAACAATCCAGTTCCGATAGATTCACCTTCTTTTATCCCAGTTGTTAAGAGAAGAATAGTAGCTATTGTTGCGATGATTATTGCTGCAGTTTGCCATAGCTTATCGACAGTTGCTTTCCAATCCATTACGAATAATAAGATTATTACTCCTTCACTTTTAGGTTTCGAATCACTTTATTCAGCAATTCAAACGAGTACAATATTCTTCTTTGGTGCTAGTGCATTAATAAACTTTAATGGAATTGGATCATTTTTATTTCAAGTTGTTGTGATGGTCTTGATGAGTTTGATACTTTATGGATGGTTACTTTCCGGTAAATACGGGAATTTACAACTTATGCTTTTAGTTGGAATTATTATTGGTACCGGGCTAAACTCTGTGTCAACTTTTATGAGAAAACTACTTGCGCCTTCAGAATTTGATATTTTACAAGCGAGATTATTTGGTTCTGTTAATCATGCAGACCCTGCATATTTTCCTGTTGTAATTCCTATGATCATAATTGTAGCGTTATTAATTTTTGCTCATTCTAAGAAGTTGAATGTTTTGTCACTAGGGAAGGATGTTGCTACTTCTTTTGGGGTTAAATATCAACCTAGTGTAATTTATACGCTTGTGTTAGTAGCTATTTTAATGTCTATCTCAACCGCTCTAATTGGGCCACTTACGTTCTACGGCTTTTTAGTAGCAACTTTGAGTTATCAGGCGGCGTCAACTTATGATCATAGATATATTTTCCCAATGGCGTTTGCTATAGGATTTTTAATAATGACGAGTGCATACTTTTTAATGTATCATGTATTCCATGCTCAAGGTGTAGTTTCAGTTATTATTGAATTATTTGGTGGAATCATATTCTTAACTATAGTTTTAAGGAAGAGGGCTTTATGATAAAAATCGATAATGTTAAAAAGTTCTATACTGATAAGGTGAAAATAGGACCTTTGGATATTGAAATACCAAAAGCAGGCTTTACTTCTTTAATTGGACCAAATGGCGCTGGAAAGTCTACGACACTTTTGATGATTGGAAGACTTTTAGATATGGATGAAGGTCAAATTCAGGTAGCGAATATGGATGTTTCTGAATCTAAATCAAAAGACTTAGCAAAAATTTTGACTATATTGCGACAAGAAAATCATTTTGTAACGAGGCTTACTGTTAGACAATTAGTTGGATTTGGGCGCTTTCCTTATTCAAAGGGAAGATTAACTAAAGAAGATGAGGTTATCATTTCTAAATATATCGATTTCTTAGATTTAACTAGTTTAGAGAATAGATATTTAGATGAGCTTTCTGGTGGTCAAAGACAAAGGGCATATGTAGCGATGGTATTGTGCCAAGAGACTGAATATGTACTTTTAGACGAACCTCTGAACAATCTGGATGTTGCTCGTTCTGTTCAAATGATGGAGCATTTAAGACGTGCGGCTAATGAATTTGGAAGAACAATTTTGACTGTTATGCATGACATCAATTTTGCAGCCAAATACTCAGATAAAATTTGTGCTATGAAAGATGGACAAATTGCTGCTTTTGGAACAGTAGAAGAGGTTATGGATCCAAAGATTTTGACAGATATTTTTGAAACAAAAATTGAAATTCTCAATGGTCCTTATGGTCCAATCGCTGTTTATTAGTTATAAAGTGTAAAAAAATACTGTAGCTTGTGTAGATTATGCAAGTTACTCTAGTTGAAGTTGCTGTCTGTAGTTTATAGGCAGCAGCTTTTTTTATGTGATTACTCATAAAATGCAAAGGAATGCTTCAATTTTTTAAGTATCTACCAAACGAAAAATTTATCTCTGTATAACTTTTTATAAGAATTCAGCTTGGTTCTTAATATGTAATATTGCATATAAGAGTGTATTGATAAAATTATAAGGGGTCACTATAATGAGGGCATAAAGATTAATCACATTTTCGTAGCAATAAAAAAGGAGGAAATAATATGGAAATCGCAATGGCAGTTTTGAAATTTGTAGGTGGCGTAATCCCGTTAATTCAAGAACTTTTAAAAGCATTTATGTAGGTTTATTAGTTAGCAATCATTTATCAATCATTATCATATCTTACTAAAAAAAGAACGGGGTGATTTTTCTGAATATTAAGAAAAACACTAAAAGAAGAAAGTTCCTTGCATGTTTATTAGTTAGTCTATGCACTATTAATTATTCATCTATTTCCTTCGCAGAAACACAAGTAGGTAATGTAACTGATGTAATCAAAAATGCTAGTGGCATTGATACTGGTATAGCAAATCTTAAATATAATAATCAAGAGGTTTTAGCTGTAAATGGTGATAAGGTAGAGAGTTTTGTTCCGAAAGAAAGCATCAATTCAAATGGTAAATTTGTAGTAGTGGAACGTGAGAAAAAATCACTTACAACTTCACCAGTCGATATTTCGATTATTGATTCTGTGGTGAATCGTACGTATCCAGGAGCGGTACAACTTGCAAATAAAGCTTTTGCAGACAATCAACCGAGTTTATTAGTGGCTAAGAGAAAGCCTTTGAATATTAGTATAGACTTACCTGGCATGAGAAAAGAAAATACAATTACTGTCCAAAATCCGACATATGGTAATGTGGCTGGAGCAGTAGATGATTTAGTATCTACTTGGAATGAAAAGTATTCTAAAACACATACGTTACCTGCAAGAATGCAGTATACAGAATCTATGGTTTATAGTAAATCACAAATCGCAAGTGCCCTTAACGTTAACGCTAAATATCTTGATAACAGTCTAAATATCGATTTTAATGCGGTTGCAAATGGAGAGAAGAAAGTGATGGTAGCGGCATATAAGCAAATATTTTATACCGTAAGTGCTGAACTACCTAACAATCCATCCGATCTTTTTGATAATAGTGTTACTTTTGGTGAGTTAACTCGTAAAGGTGTAAGTAATTCGGCTCCACCTGTTATGGTTTCAAATGTAGCTTATGGTAGAACTGTTTATGTAAAATTAGAAACAACATCTAAGAGTAAAGATGTACAAGCTGCTTTTAAAGCCTTACTTAAGAATAACAGCGTCGAAACGAGTGGACAGTATAAAGATATTTTTGAAGAAAGTACCTTTACTGCTGTAGTATTAGGCGGAGATGCGAAAGAGCATAACAAGGTTGTTACTAAAGATTTCAATGAAATCCGAAATATCATTAAAGATAATGCTGAATTAAGTCTTAAAAATCCAGCATATCCAATTTCATATACAAGCACTTTCTTAAAAGATAATGCAACTGCTGCTGTTCATAACAATACAGATTATATTGAGACGACAACTACAGAATATTCAAGTGCTAAAATGACACTTGATCATTACGGTGCTTACGTTGCTCAATTTGATGTATCTTGGGATGAATTCACATTTGATCAAAATGGGAAAGAAGTACTAACACATAAAACATGGGATGGTAGCGGCAGAGACAAAACAGCTCATTACTCTACAGTTATCCCTCTTCCACCAAATTCAAAAAATATAAAAATCGTAGCTAGAGAATGTACTGGTCTTGCATGGGAATGGTGGAGAACAATTATTAATGAACAAAATGTTCCATTAACAAATGAAATAAAAGTTTCAATTGGAGGAACAACATTATACCCAACGGCTAGTATTAGTCATTAGGTATAAAAAAGCGCCCTGTAATCAGGGCGCTTTTTTACTTAGTCACAAATTTTACTCTTTCCAAGACTGTTCTAGCAAAATAACGATCATAGTACCTACGAGTAGTCCGTTACTTAACACATATTGTAAGGAAGAAGGAATGCCGCTAAATGCACTTTCTGGAAGAAACATTATTCCTAAACTGATTAATAATGTAATTCCTAATATAGTTAATCGGCGTTGCTTTAATTCTTCACGTAAAATTGATTGAAATGAAAGGCCTATTACTTGGACAAATGTTGCTAAAAGTGCAGCATTAGCAATAGGGCCTGGAAGTAAGGATATAAAGCTTACAATTGAGGGAATAAAAGAAATTCCTGCTAATATGAGACTTGCTATAAGGAATGACTTCACTTTTCTTTGTCCTGTTAGTTGAATAAATCCTACTGATGCAGGTAATGGTACAATTCCAATTGTAGAAAACAACGACGAGATAATATGTGATATACCTCCGACCCATACACCACGGTTCAGTGTTTGCTTTTCATTTTCTTTAGATAATGGAGCCACTTGTTTTACAGCCGAAATAGCAGCAATCGTATTTGCAACTAAAAGAAATGTAAATAAAATTGCAGTTAGAGTCATTCCAATATCGAATCTAGGCATGCCCCAAGCAAATATCTGTGGTAACTTAACTAACGGTGTGTGTGAAGGCATATGAGGCGATTTTTCTAATAAAGCATACAAAAGCCAACCAAATGAAATGGCAAGTAACACAGCGTAACTTTTCATCCATCCTTTCCCTTTAATTGATAAGAAAGTAATAAGGGCAAAAACAAAGAGAGCAATAGTAGCTGTTGTATAGTCAGGATGAATTGCAGGTCCTTGTAATCCCATCATTCCTTTTAGTAACACACCACTAAGCTGAAGAGATAATATTAAAAGAAAGGTTCCTGTAACTAAAGGGGTAAATAAACGTAAGATTCGATGAACAAGCCCTGTTATACCAAGAACGAAGAGTAATATACCTGCAATAATTAACCCACCTTCTAAAAGTTGCAACACGTCTTTTGCACTTTGTCCCTGATGCATAGCTACTTGTCCCAGTATGACAAATATACTTACCCATGAACCTGCTGGACCATCTGCTATGGGATAGCGATGCCCAAACCATGCTTGTATAAATGAACTTACTCCCACGACTAAAAAAGTTCGCTGCATTAATGTTGAGATATCTTCAATTGATAAATGAAATATGCCACCAATAATGATAGGTAATGCAATTGCATTTGCTAATAGAAACACAAACCACTGTAGAATACTAAAGCTCGTATTAAAGTATTTTTTGTTCATATTATTCTCCTTTGTCGAAAAAGAATCTCATAGTAAAAATCCATCCTTTCTATACAGTTAGATTAAAAAGGATGGATTTTATAAATCTATAAAATTATTTTAATTATATATATAGATTTAAAATTAATTACCATGTACGGAATGGTAAGAATTTACCGTTAAGTGTAATCACGATACGAGGATCGCCACCTTTTGGATCTTCTTGTGTATCCACACCTAGATTGAAGTTAATTGCACTCATTACACCTTCGCCAGCTTTTTCTAAGATTAATTCTCTAAGAGTTGGTGCGTATTGTAACATCATTTCATATAGTCGATATAAGATTGGGTCAGTAGGAGGCATTTGCATTACTTGGCCGCGAAGTGGAACTACTGTTAATGCTTGAACTACATCTTCATCTAATTCTAATAGTTTACCGATTTTTTCTGCTTCCGGACGTGTCATTGTAGCTTGTCCTAATAATGCTGTTACAACCCAAGTCTCAGAGTTTTCGCTTACTTTTGAAATTTCTTCCCATGTTAACCCTTTTGCAATTTTTGCTTCCATAATTTTTTGCGTAGCTTCTTGTCTATTCATATCTAATAACTTCCCTTCATTTAAGTAATAATTAATGTTCCATACCATTTAATGTTTTATATCCGTCGACTACTAAATCTAATTTACCTGTATGAGGATCAATAACTAAACCATGTACAGGAACATCTTTTGGAATAAGTGGATGATTTCTTACTAAATCAACATTAGCTTGTGTTGAATCGCAAACATCATCGAATCCAAATAACCACTTTTCAAGGTCAACACCAGCATATTCAATTGCTGATAAAATTTCTGGTGAAGCTACTCCACGATCTAATATTTTTTGAAGTGTTCCTTTTGGATTCGTTTGGCTCGCACCACATCTATGGTGTCCAATAAGGAAGATTTCATCTGCATTTAAATCGTATACTGACGCGACAACACTTTGCATAACACTATCGAAAGCAGAAGCAATTTTACCACCTGCATTTCTGATAACTTTTGCATCACCATCGTGTATATCTAAAGCTTTTGGAAGTAGCTCAATTAAACGAGCATCCATGCAAGAAACAACAACCATACGTTTTTTAGGCATTTTTGTCGCTTCACGAGGAGCGTATTCCTTATTTTCTACAAATTGTTCATTGAACGATAGAATTTCTTGTAATAACATATTTGTAACCTCCTTTAAATCTAGATGTATTTTTTTGTTGCGTCCTCTGTGTTATAAGTAAATATACCTGATAAATAATGTGATGTAAGAGGATAAACTAAGTATAGTGAATTGTATCGATAAGCAGAATAAGTTGGCGAAACACTTTCGGGCTTTCTACTTTCACGGTGAAAGGATTGGTTTATATCATTGATCAAACAGATTTTGAGATACTGAAATTATTAGGAGAAAACTCAAGAATACAATGGAAAGAGCTTGGCCAAAAAATACATATGACGGGGCAGGCCGTAGGAAATCGAATTCGAAGATTAGAAGATTTAGGGGTTATTGAACAGTATACAATTGCAATAAACCGAATCAAATTAGGACAAGTAGTGACTGCATTTGTTACTTTGTTCGTAACAACAGCTAATCACCAAGAGTTTATGAATTTCTTTCAAGGAGAAGAAGGGATTTCTGAAGTACACCGTATAAGTGGTGAGGGGTGTTATTTATTAAAAACACATTTTGCTTCCAATGAAGAATTAGATAACTTTCTAGGACGATTATTAAAGTACGGGAACTATCGTGTTAATCTATCAATAGGAAAGTTGAAATAAGGTTTCTTTTCTTTGGAGGTTATAGTGACTTTGTTTTCCGTTTTGTGGAAAACTTATAAGCTAATGATTAACTTAGTGGTATTGTAGACTGAAAATCATAACTTGCCGGAGAGGCGGGGGATGGTTTTTTGTTTGTAGATTTTTAAGTTAGAACTAGAAGTTTTAAGGATATGTTGATGAGGTATGTAATGTTAACTTAATGATTCATCTAATCGCATGTTTACTTAGACGAATCATTAAGTAACAAAAAATCTTGGTATTTTCATGCATTGTTATCTGTGTTTAGTGATAGCTTTTGTTGTTTTTTTAATTTTTCAGGTGTCACGTCATTTCCTAAAGGATCTAATATTTTTAATCCTGTAACAGTGGTGTTGATTTGACCACGAATAATTTGAAGATACTCCCCGCGTAATACTTTACGCTCATGTAATTCTGTTTTTGTTAAACCTGCTTCTTTTTGTTTGTTGGCTAGTTCATTAATTCGATTTAAAACTTCAAGCATTGTTTTCTCCGCCTTTCTTTTTTGCAAGTAGTCGGTAAGGTTGTAGTTTTGCATTATGATTATGGTTATGGTTGCTACCATCATAGTTTCATTAATAGTGTTTATCGTACTTTCATTCCAAAAGTACGATAAACACGGTGATTAAAACCCGCCATTCCAAGATGTTACTTCATCTACAGTTAATCGAACTGATGGAAATCCGGGCTCTTTTGCTTTGCCTAATGCAATCATTAAAACGTCAGTTAAGTTTTCTTGAACGTTAAATGTTTTGCGGAATTCTTCAACGTTATAGCCAAGCATTGGGACAGTATCATATCCTCTCGCTTTTGCAGCAAGCATCAATTGCATAGCTAGCAAACCACCATCAAGCATTTGCCATTCTCTTTTTCCTTGGTCACTGACAGGTGCATAAAACTCACGAATGCTGTTGTTTAGTCTAGTTTTAATTTCTTCTGTCATGAATCCAGCAGCTACTGCACGCTCATTTACTTTATTGATATGTTCGAATTCATGGGCGTTATTTTCGCTTAAAATTACGATCATAGCTGATGCCTCTAACACTTGTGGTTGGTTTAATGCGATTGGATGAAGCTTTTCTTTTAAATCTTGATCTGTAATTACCATGAAACGCCATGGGTTTAAGTTAGAACTACTTGGTGCTAACATTGCTTCTTCTAAAAGTTCTTTAATTTCTTCATTAGAGATTGTAACTGAAGGATCATAGGAACGAACGGAACGACGCTCACGAATTACATCATAAAAATTTGCAGTACGATTTTCTTTTTTCATTTTTAAATACCTCCACTAAGTTGCTTACATGCATCATTATGGTATAGTACAGGTACTATGAAAAGTACGCACTTTTCCGTGATATAGACACCATCTCGTGACATAGGCACGAGAAAGTGCCTATCAAAATACAGAAGGAGTTCAGTATGAAAAAAGAGTATAACAATAGAATTGAAGTCGTTTTGGATGTGATCGGAGGAAAGTGGAAATCCCACATTTTATATCATTTAACAAGTGGACCGACAAGAACGGGTGAGTTAAAAAGGTTGGTAACTGGTATTACACAAAAGATGCTTACTGAGCAATTGAAAGAGCTTGAAAAGGATGGGCTCGTATCTAGAAAAGTATACAATCAAGTGCCACCGAAAGTGGAATATTCCCTTACAGAACAGGGACAATCATTAAAACAAGGTTTAAAAGTACTTTGTAATTGGGGTAGCGGTTATATTGAGCATAAATATCCTAATGGTGAAGTGATAGTGAAAGAGGACGATCACATATGATTTAACATTTCTGTAAGTATAATTTTGCTATAATAAATAAGTACTTATACGAAGGGGAGCTAAAAGAGAAAATGAAGTTTAATATCGATCATTACATAGCTAGCATTTTGCAGTGGATATTGAATATAGCGTTAATTATATTATCCATTGTATTATCTATCTTTTTAATTAACGAGACTATCACATTTATTCAATACATATTTTCAACAAAGGAATATACATCGTATAAATTGGTTGAAAGTATCATCGTCTATTTCTTATACTTCGAGTTCATCGCATTGATTATTAAGTATTTTAAGTCGAATTATCATTTCCCGTTACGTTATTTTATTTATATCGGAATTACAGCTTTAATTCGATTAATTATTGTATCTCATGAGGAACCTATGGAGACGTTATTATACGCAGGAGCAATTCTTGTTTTAGTCATTGCTTTATACATATCAAATATGAGAGATTTGAGAAAAGAGTAGTAGTGCAGACGTAGCTTGCACTACTTTTTATGTCTTGACCTTCAAGTTACTTGAAAGTTTACAATGAAAATAGGGCGTTTGAAATTGAAAAAAATTGAGAAATTAAGTGAAGAGGTTTCTTTTACTTGGAGGTTATAGAAATGAGTCAGGAATTAAAGTTACGTCCTTTAGAACGGGAAGATTTAAAGTTTGTACACGAACTTAATAATAATGCACATATTATGTCTTATTGGTTTGAAGAGCCGTATGAAGCTTTTGTAGAACTACAGGATTTATATGATAAACATATCCATGATCAAAGTGAACGCCGTTTTATCCTGGAGAAAGATAATGAGATGGTTGGATTAGTCGAGTTAGTGGAAATCGATTATATTCATCGAAGAACTGAATTCCAAATTATTATTGATCCGAATTATCAAGGACATGGTTATGCAGCGGAAGCGACGCGTTTAGCGATGGATTACGCTTTTTCTGTATTAAATATGCATAAACTTTATTTAGTGGTGGATAAGGAAAATGAAAAAGCAGTACATGTTTATAAAAAGGTTGGATTTATGGTGGAAGGTGAACTTCTCGACGAGTTTTTCGTTGATGGTAACTATCATAATGCGATAAGAATGTGCATGTTCCAGAAGGAATATTTTGAAAGCAAGTAGTTGAATGATTTGGAAGTAATGTTGACGCTTCGTAAAACTGTATGCTAAAATCCCTTTTAAGTATTAAGGAAGGTGCAGAACATGCTTTATATAAAATTTGTAAAACTCATTAGAAAACTTTGCTCCGCACAAATGTATACGGTGAAGCGTTGTACGGAGCTTAATCAAGGGGCATAAATCCCCTATATTCATCGGCTGAATAACTTTTCAAAAAAAGTATAGTTTACCTATGCTTATTTCGTTATGGTTATTCAGCTGATGCATAAAATAGATTAAGGGGCCATAGACAATGCTTTGTCTATGGCCCTTTGTGTATATTATTCCAATGAGCTTTTACTGTAAATTGGAGTAGTATGGGAAAAACCACGAAGCAGAGGGCTAGTGTCGAATGACGCTACCTCTCTGCTTTTTTTAATTTCAGGAAAAGAGGAATAAAAATGAGTTTACTTAAAGTTGAAAGTTTATCACATAGTTTTATAGATAAAGCATTATACGAAAATGCTTCTTTTGATTTGCATAAAGGAGAACATATGGGGATTGTTGGGCAGAATGGTGCAGGAAAAAGCACATTAATGAAAATATTGGTGGGGGAAATTATTTCTGATAAAGGGAGCATTAAGTGGCAACCTAATATTCAAATTGGACATCTTGATCAATATGCAGAAATTGATGGGAGCTATACCATTGCACAATATTTAAAGCGAGCCTTTTATGATTTGTTTGAAATGGAAAAGAGAATGAATACGTTATATGAAGAAAGTGCGATGACTGGAGATGAGAATCAACTATTGAAAGTAGCTGAAATACAAGAGCAGCTTGAGGCTCGTGATTTTTATTCAGTAGACAGCGTAATAAATAAGGTGGCAGCCGGTTTAGGTATTGACGCTATTGGGATGGATTGTGTTATTGGTGAATTAAGCGGAGGACAACGGGCAAAGGTGATTTTAGCAAAGCTTTTATTAGAAGAGCCTAATATTTTATTACTAGATGAACCGACAAACTTTCTTGATAAAGAGCATGTTGAATGGCTTGCTAATTATTTAATGAATTTTGAAGGGGCGTTTATTGTAGTATCACATGATTTTGATTTTCTAGAGAAAGTAACTTCTTGCATATGTGATGTAGAGTTTGGAACGGTGAAGAAGTATTACGGCAAATACTCAGATTTTGTAAGACAAAAGGAGCATTTGCGAAAAGATTATATTCGCCAATATCATGCACAGCAGAAGAAAATTGAAAAAACGGAAGAGTATATTCGTAGAAATATCGCTGGAGTAAATTCAAAAATAGCACAAGGACGCAGAAAGCAGTTGCAACGTATGGAAAGAATTGCACCACCAAGTTTTACTCATAAACCGTCTATTCATTTTCAGGAACTTCCCATTTCAGTTCAGATAGTTCTTGAAGTAAATAACCTTGAAGTTGGTTACGATTTTGCTCTCTTACCAAAGTTGAATTTTTCAGTAATGGGTGGGCAAAAACTTGTTATTACAGGATTCAATGGAGTAGGGAAATCTACTTTATTAAAAACAATCGTTGGAAATATTGCTAGTATTTCTGGAGAATTTCATTTTTCAGAGCAAATAAAGATGGGTTACTATGAGCAAGATTTACATTGGCGCAATGATTCTTTAACGCCGCTTCAAATTATTTCGGAACAGTTTCCAAAACTGAATACGAAGGAAATACGTCATCATTTAGCTGCATGTGGTGTGAAGGATACTCATGTTTCACAAGAAATTCGTACGTTGAGTGGTGGTGAACAATCAAAGGTTAAATTATGCGGATTGTTATTATCACCTTGTAATTTCTTAATTTTAGATGAGCCGACAAATCATCTAGATGCGGAAGCGAAAGAAGCTGTGCGAAAGGCGTTAATACAATTTAAGGGGAGCGTTATACTCGTATCTCACGAAGCAAGTTTTTATCTTGATTGGACAGATAGTATTTTTAATATAGAGACAGGATTAGTTAAGGGGGTGTGAAACATATGAGTAGAAATGATTGGAAAAAGAAAATTATTATATTTTTGACTGCTCAAACTATTTCGTTGTTCGGTTCCTCTCTCGTGCAATACGCGATTATATGGTATATCACCTTAACCACATCGTCAGGGTTAATGTTGACCATTTCAACCGTTTGTGGTTTCCTACCACAAATTGCGATATCTTTGTTTGCAGGTGTTTGGATTGATCGTTACGATCGTAAAAAGATGATTATGTTATCGGACGGGGTTATAGCAATTGCTACGTTAGTTTTAGCAGTTTTATTTTTAACAGGATATAAAAGTATTTGGCTACTTTTTATAGTACTACTCATTCGTTCAGCTGGGACAGGGATACAAACGCCAGCTGTGAATGCGTTAATTCCACAAATTGTTCCGAAAGATTATCTTATGAAAGTAAATGGGATAAATAGTAGTATTACATCTTTAATTATGTTTCTTTCACCGGCGGCAAGTGCCGCAATTCTTTCTGTTACTAGCATTGAAACGACATTTTTTATTGATGTTATTACGGCTATGATTGGAATTAGTATTATGTTTATTATTCAAGTGGAGAGACATGTGAATGCAGAGAGTAAGCAAAAATCTAATCTACAAGGCATAAAAGAAGGTTTTGCTTATTTAAAAGAAAATGTATTTATTAAAAGGCTACTCGTTTTATTAATCATTGTCATGATTTTAATAAGCCCAGCTGCCTTTTTAACACCTTTAATGGTAACCCGTTCCTTCGGTGCAGAAATGTGGAGACTTACTGCTAGTGAGATGACTTTTAGTGCGGGGGCAGCAGCTGGTGGCGTATTAATTGCGGCATGGGGTGGTTTCCGTAATCGTATGCATACAACAGCGCTAGCTTGTGCGTTGTATGGACTACTTATGATTGGACTAGGAATTGCACCCATATTTATTATGTATTTAGTATTTAATTTTTTAATTGGTATAACAATGCCGTGCTTCAATACACCAGTTACTGTGTTATTGCAGGAAAAAGTAGAACCTTCTATGCATGGGCGTATGTTTAGTGTTGTACAAATCGCTAATTCATGCGCACTTCCTTTAGGAATGATCATATTTGGTCCATTGGCTGATATGTTTAGTGTAGAAATTTTGTTGATTTATGCTGGGATATTCGTGCTGTTGTGTGCGATTTATGTTGTAGTGAGTAAGAGGTTTGAAGTGTAAATGTTTATGTTTGAAAAGGTTTGTAAGACAATGTAAGATGCTTCGCAAATCTTTTTGTTTTCAATATAGTCAATAATAATTTATTGTAAAACAATAAATTATTATTGACTATTAATGTTATTTTGGATAATATGATGTTAACAATCTAAGGGTAATTATATGAATAGAGGAGAATGTGAAATGATAAATAAATACATAGTGGCTATTTCTTTCATGATTTTAGCGATTATTTCTTTAACTATACATGCTTCAAACAGCAAAGTAGGAGCGAATGGATTCCTTGAAGAACCTTTCTTTTTCCTAGTACCGATAAGTTATGTATTGTTCCTTAGTGGTATTGGTGTATTATTATTTGGATTTATTACTTCAAAGCTGAAAAAAAGTAATAGATAAAATGGAGTTTAATTAGTGAGGGATCCATAAATCGGGACAAAACACTCACTATGAAATAGAAACATACTATATGGAAGAAAAATAATAAGTGAGCTGAATAATGATGAATCATTATTTTTATAATGGTAGACAGGTAGGGGCAGCTATTACGCTAGCCGGAGCACAGGGAACAATTCATGCTGTGTATCAGGCTATTCAAATGCAGCAGCAAGCACAAGCAACACAAATGATGCAAAGTCAGTATATGCCGTATTCACAGTTTCCAATGCAATTTGTACATTATGATGTGCATCCAGCTGGTTTATTTTCCATTCCATATGGCGGAACATACTTCTTATAAAAGAAAGCGACTGATCAGAGTCGCTTTCTTTTTTATATTCCGCCTAGCTTCATGCCAAGGAATGCAAAAAGGATACCAATCATATAAGTGGCACTTAAATATAGAAATAGTATGCCAAAGTTTTTACGATTGAGAAGCTGAACAGATTCTAATTTAAATGTTGAAAATGTAGTGAAGGCACCCATAAATCCAGTGCCTAATAATAACTGCCAGCCTGTAGTGACGCCGTTGCCAATTATATATCCGAGTAAAAACGCCCCTGTTATGTTAATGAGAAATGTAGCAAGTGGAAATGAAGTTTTATTTCTTTTTTTAAACCAATTGCTAATTGCAAATCGTGTAATAGCACCGAAGAAACCTCCAGTTGCTACTAATAAAGCTTCTATCATAAGTGATCACCCTCCGTAAGATGTTTCTTAATTAAGAAATCACCTAGTGTATAGCCAAGACCAGACATAATGAGACCACCAAGTATGCTGCATGATACATATAAGAAAGCCGTACCCCATTCAGAAAGATTGAGTAATTGCACAGTCTCTACACTGAATGTTGAAAACGTCGTAAAGGAACCGATAAATCCAGTTCCAATGCCTGTGATAACCTCCGAAGGTAAGATGTTTAGCCGAGCAATATACGTAGTTAGCCATGCTAATAAGAAGCAGCCGACTAAGTTAATGAGTAATGTAGCTAATGGAAATGAATGATGCCAAAATTCATGAATAGTAAGACCTAAATAATAACGAGAAAGGGCTCCTAATATACCGGCAATGCCAACGATAATATAAATCAATTTTCTCACCTCTTTAAATAGCTTGCTCAAAAAAATAGACTCCTACCAGTAGTTATACTGGTAGGAGTCATTAGCTAAGCAGCGTTTATGGCGAACTCCATCGCCTATGATTATTACATATAGTGTACTAAACATTGCGTTTGATTTCCAGTGAAGAAGTTGGGGTGTTTTGTCTTTTTTTGATGATTTAAGAGCAAGAATCATTACTTATAAACTAAATATAGTGATATAGGGTTTTCGATGTGATAAAATATTTCGTATGTCTGTCATTCAGTTTCAGTTAACTGAAAATAGAGAAAATTAAGTTGTGTGTTTTAGAAAAGGGGCGTTTATTTGAAGAAATTATTAAAAATAGTACTTATATGTATTTTAGTAGGAGCGGGAATTGTAGGTGGATTTTTAGGATATATGACACTTACAAAAGAACAGCCGGCTGATGTTGTAAGTTTGAAGGTGGGAAATAATAAGGAGCGTGTATTAGCGCCTGACAATGAGTTTAAAGTTACAACATTTAATATTGGATATGCTGGATTAGATAAGGATCAAGATTTCTTTATGGATGGCGGAAAGGGATCTGGTTCAAGTAGTAAAGAACAGACTGAAGTGAACTTAAAGAATATGCTTTCGTTTTTACAAAATGAGAATAGTGATTTTGCGTTATTACAAGAAGTCGATATAAAATCAATGCGATCTTTTGATGTAAATGGGCATGAATTTTTGAAAAAAGGATTACCGGATTATGCTTCGTCATTCGGGAAGAACTATGATACAAAATGGGTCCCTGTCCCAATTACAAGTCCAATGGGATATGCGGAGGCTGGATTAAGTACGTTTTCTAAATATAAAGTTCAAACAGCGGAGAGGTTCCAGCTTCCTGGAATGGAGCCTTGGCCAAAGCGTTTGTTTGATTTAGATCGAGCGATTGTTGAGCACAAAATTCCTGTTAATAATGGGAAGTTTGTTAGACTCGTAAATTTACATTTGTCTGCTTATGATGAAGGCGGGAAAATTAGAAAGCAGCAAGTAGAGTTTTTAAAAGAATATATGAACAAGCATTATAAAAATGGTGATTACGTAATTATGGGCGGAGATTGGAATCAATTACTTTCTAGCGCTCAGCTAAGTGATCCGAAGTTTGTGAAAGAGCGTCCTGAGTGGTTAGTAGAGTTACCAAAGGACTTTACTGATGGTGGCTTTAAGTGGGCTGTAGATCCGTCTGTTATGACGGTGAGAGATGATGTGAAGAAATATGTGGAGGGTGAAAACTTCGTCACGATTATTGATGGTTTTATCGTTTCACCGAATGTTGAGATTGTAAATGTACAAGGGAAAGATTTAAAGTTTGAGAATAGTGATCATAACCCAGTGAGTGCGGTATTTAAGCTGAAGTAATCGATATGTATAAGTAGAAGGTGGGGCTTCATATATGGAGTGGTTAAAGAGAACTTGTTTTTCTAACCTTGAGAAAGAATCACAGAAAAATCATTTATTGCTGTTTATCACGATTTGTAGTTTCTTTCTTGGAGTAATTGCGATTGGGTATTACGGATATATTTTTACAGAGAGAGCAATAGCGTTTTGGGTTTGTGGTATTTCTGTTGTTGTATTTGGAACGCTTCTTACTTTTATAGAAAGCATGGGAGCGATGTATAAATATATCATGACATTTATGTTGCTTATTATGTCTTTCATTATGGTGCAAGCCTTTAATGAAAGTCCGGCTGTATTTCAAATGGTGTATTTTACATTAGCAGTTTCACTTATTTATTTAAGTGAACGTCTCGTTATAATTCTAGGCGGAGTGGCGGTTGTTATCACATTTATTCTTTGTAGTTATTGGCCAGAGCAATTTTTTGCTTATACAGCGGCATCTGAAGCTGCAAACTTCGCAAGCTTGTTAGCAATCGTAACGATCGCTATGTGGGGCGTAACGAAAATTGGCTCTAATCTGCTAGCTCGTTTAAGTGATGAGAAGCAAGAGGTGATGAGGAAAGCTCAGGAGCTAGAAGAGACTCAAAGACTTATTGAGGAAACTGTTGTGAAACTAGATAGTAATTTCAATCATTTAAGACAAAATATGAATACATCGATGGAGTCGATGAGTGAAATTAATTTCGCTTTTGAAGAAGTGGCAGTTGGTACCCAATCACAATCAGAGATGATGTATCGTTCGGTAGAAGTATTGAACGATATGGAGGGGAATATTGAACAAATTATTTCTCAAGTAAGAAATGCATCAATTCGTATGGATGAAAGTTTAGAAATTTCAAAGGGCAGTGTACATACTTTACGAAATTTTGAAGCGAATATGAGAAGTTTAAATGATGTTGTTTCACAATCAGGAATTATATTTAGAGATTTAATGATGCAGTCGAAGCAAATTAATGAAATTGTAGATGTAATAACGAATATTTCAAGTCAGACGAGTTTGCTAGCTTTAAATGCAAATATTGAAGCGGCAAGAGCAGGCGAGCATGGAAAGGGATTTGCTATTGTAGCGAATGAAGTATTAAAGCTTGCTGAAGAATCAAATCGTTCTGCGGGGAGAATTCAAGGTATTTTAAAGGAGTTTAGTAATCAAGCAAGTAAGGTGGAAGTACAGGTAGAGAAATCAGAAAGGGTACAAGAAGAATGTAACGAAATGTTAGCAAGTGTTTTAACAAATGTAACGGATTTAGGGAAGTTTATTGATGTAATTAATGATGTAATGAGAGAGATTGTTGACCATCAAGAAAGTTTTCAAGTTAAAACGACGAATATCGTAAAGGATGTTACACATGCTTCTAATGTAATTCAGCAAACTTCTGCGGCTACGGAAGAAGTGTTAGCAAGTGTGGAAGAAGAAAAACATCGAAATGATGTATCGGTGAAGACGTTACATACTGTTAGCGAGCAAGTGAAGTTACTAGAAGATATTTTAGAAAAGTAATATCTCTTAAAAAGGGCACACTATGTGTGTTCTTTTTTCATTTAAATGAATAGTTGATAGTAATTTAATTGCTTTTCTGCGCGTTTTCTGCCAAGCTTAAGGAGATAAACTGAGACTTTAATTAGTGGGTTATACGCTACTGATTATTAGTTGAACCCCGCAAATAGCGGAATAAAATACTTCAAAGAAAGAATTATATAGGTGACGCATATGATCGAAGTTAAGACTTCTGAACTTAGTGATGGAGAATTTAATAGAGGGGTATTTGCAACTCGTGATATTAAAAAAGGTGAGTTGATTCACTCAGCACCAGTTATCTCTTATCCGAATGAACAGCATGAACACATTGAGAAAACGTTACTTGCTGACTACGCATTTGAGTATGGGGTAAATCATACGGCATTCCTGTTAGGATACGGCATGTTATTTAATCATGCATATAATCCGAATGCAACGTATGATATTGTCTTTGAGAATCATACGTTTAACTTCTTTGCTTACAAAGATATAAAAGCGGGAGAAGAGATTTTAATCAATTATAATGGTGAAGTTGATGACGATGAGCTATTATGGTTTGATAAGGAAAAAGAAGAGAACGAAAAGTAAATTATAATAGGTAATAAAAAAGATGCTTTTACACAGGTAAAAGCATCTTTTTTATTGATGAAAATAAAGTAAAGATTACAAAAAAATACCACTTTATTTTCGTGTGATATAGTAAGATACTGAAGGATAGTGTTTTGAAAAAGTAATATATTTTACAAATTGTTGTCTTTCTGATGACATGTCAAGTTTAGTAGCCCATTTGGGTTGCTTTATTATGCAATATATATTTTAATATGAGTGGCACCTCTTATAAATTAAGAGGTTTATAGGTGTCTCGAATTGATTTTGGGTACACTGTATCCACCACTTTAGGTTCGTTCATGTATGTGGGGATATTATGGGCCCGTATAACGGGATAAAAAGAATATAGAAATAGAGGAATCGTAAAATGAATATGCAAGAGGTTTATGAATATTTAAGTACGGTATTGCCTGAAGGTCATGTGAAACAAGATGAAATGTTAAAGAATCATACGCATATTAAAGTTGGCGGAAAAGCAGATGTGTTCGTTGCGCCTACGAATTATGATGAAATTCAAGAAGTTATTAAATATGCTAACGAATATAATATTCCAGTTACGTTTTTAGGAAATGGATCGAATGTCATTATTAAAGATGGTGGAATTCGCGGGATTATAGTAAGTTTAATTCACATTACAGGTGTGACTGTAACAGGAACAACGATTGTAGCACAGTGTGGTGCAGCAATTATTGATGTATCACGTATTGCGTTAGATCATAATTTAACGGGTCTTGAGTTTGCTTGTGGTATTCCAGGTTCAGTTGGCGGAGCATTATATATGAATGCCGGTGCTTACGGCGGTGAAGTATCGTTTGTATTAACAGAAGCTGTTGTAATGACAGGTGATGGAGAGCTACGTACTTTGACGAAAGAAGCATTTGAATTTGGATATCGTAAGAGTGTATTTGCGAACAACCATTACATTATTCTTGAAGCGCGATTTGAACTTGAAGAAGGTATACGTGAAGAAATTAAAGAAAAAATGGATGATTTAACGTTTAAACGTGAATCAAAGCAGCCTCTAGAATACCCTTCATGTGGTAGCGTATTTAAGCGCCCACCAAATAACTTTGCTGGTAAATTGATTCAAGAATCAGGACTACAAGGTAAGCGAATTGGCGGAGTGGAAGTTTCTTTAAAGCACGCTGGATTTATGGTGAATGTGGATAATGGAACAGCACAAGATTACATTGATTTAATCCACTTTGTACAAAAGACCGTTGAAGAGAAATTTGGCGTGAAGTTAGAGCGAGAAGTAAGGATTATTGGAGAAGATAAAGAGTAACGAAATACGTATGAAAATGTGAATTATTTTAAAATAACATTTGGGTATTGTTGACAATTTGTTTTCAATTCAATATAATGGCTAATAATTTAACAAATAATATACGTTGAAAGAGCCCAGTAGCAGTTTGTCACTGTTAATGAGAGAGCTAGGGGTTGCTGGAACCTAGCACAAACAAACTTGCGAATTACACTCTGGAGTATCTTAGGTAATGCTAAGCGGATTGGCAATCGATATTATTGCTAAGAGTGGTATGAGTAGCTATGCTATTTATACAAACTGGGTGGTAACACGGTGAATAATCGTCCCTATGTCATAGACATAGGGACTTTTTGTTTTCAAAAAAATAGAGGGGATGACAAAAGATGAATATTATTGATGAATTAGAATGGCGCGGCGCCATTAATCAACAGACGGACGAAGAAGGTTTACGTAAGCTAGTAGAAGAGAAAAAGATTTCACTATACTGCGGAGTTGATCCGACTGGTGATAGTATGCATATTGGACATTTGATTCCGTTTATGATGATGAAGAGGTTCCAGTTAGCTGGCCATCATCCGGTTATTTTAATTGGTGGGGCAACAGGAACAATTGGTGATCCGAGCGGACGTCAATCAGAACGTCAACTTCAAACGTTAGAAGTCATTCAGCATAATGTTGATGCGTTAACAGCGCAAATGAAAAAGCTATTTGATTTTGGCGGAAATAGCGAAGTGAAGATGGTAAATAACTACGACTGGACACATGAAATAAACATTATTGAGTTTTTACGTGATTACGGGAAAAACTTTAGCATTAATAGCATGTTAGCGAAGGACATTGTAGCAAGTCGTTTAGATACAGGAATTTCTTTCACAGAATTTACGTACCAAATTTTGCAAGCGATGGACTTCCATCATTTATACACGAAAGAAGATGTCCAACTGCAAATTGGTGGTAGTGACCAATGGGGAAATATTACGAGTGGTTTAGATTTAATTCGTAAGTTAGAAGGGCACGAAGCGAAAGTATTCGGATTAACGATTCCGTTATTATTGAAATCAGATGGTACGAAGTTTGGTAAATCAGCAGGTGGTGCGGTTTGGCTTGATCCTGAAAAAACGACACCGTTTGAATTTTACCAGTTCTGGGTGAATACAGATGACCGTGATGTAGTGAAATACTTGAAATACTTTACGTTCTTAACGAAAGAGCGCATTGATGAATTGGTAGCGAAGGTAGAAACAGAGCCTCATAAACGTGAAGCACAAAAAGTATTAGCGGAAGAAATGACGAAATTCGTTCATGGAGCAGAGGCACTCCTGCAAGCTGAGAAAATTACAGCAGCGTTATTTAGCGGAGATATTAAATCGTTAACAGCTGATGAAATTGAACAAGGTTTTAAAGAGATGCCAACATTTGAGTCTTCGAAAGAGACGAAAAACATCGTAGAATGGCTAGTTGATTTAGGAATTGAACCATCTAGACGACAAGCACGTGAAGATATTAATAATGGAGCTATTTCTATGAATGGTGAAAAAGTAACAGATATGGGTACAGATGTTACTGTAGAAAATTCATTTGATGGACGATTTATTATTATTCGTAAAGGGAAGAAGAACTACAGCCTAGTTAAATTAGGATAATGAATGAGGTTGAAAAATTATATCAGCGATTTTCTTGATATATCGATTTGCCGATTTACCGACAAAAGGTGATCATAAAAGCTGTACCAAATTGGTACAGCTTTTATTATAAAGAGTCAGTATATTTCGATAATTAAAGAGGATTAACTTATTCTTCTGCCGAATATATAAGTTAGAGAAAGTTACGGATAAAAATAGCCCGAACCATGCAGGGCATGATTCGGGCTTATATTCAGATTAGTAAGCTAAGCTGAATAGACCTTTAATGTGTGATAAGTAACGAACGTTACTTGCTTCTTTCATTAATGATGCTGGTAAGCCTTTAAGTGGAGTATTGCTTGCTCCGATTGTAGCAACAGCATCTTTACGTCCTAGACTAGCAAGTGTTCCAGAGTTTACAGGTGCGAACTCTTCGAATGCTTTGCCTTCTAGTGCTGCGTATAAGTTGTATCCAATTAACTCACCCATTTGCCAAGCGATTTGTGCAGTTGGTGGGTATGGACGTCCGTCTGGAGCGAAGACAACAGCGCTGTCTCCAGCAACGAATACGTCTTTGTGAGAAGTAGATTGTAGGTATGCATCAACTGTTGCACGACCACGGTTTACTTCAAGACCTGATTCACCGATTAGTGGGTTACCTTGAACGCCACCTGTCCAAACGAATGTGTTAGCAACAAGTTTTTGACCGTCTTTTAAGTCGATTTCATTGCCAGCAACGTTTGTTACAGGAAGACCTGTTAAGAATGTAACACCGCGTGCTTCTAGGCTAGTAGTTGCACGTTCGATTAAGTGGTCTGGTAATACAGGAAGGATTTTTGGACCTGCTTCAACAAGAAGAAGTTTAACTTCTTTTGGGTTTACGCCGTGGCTTTTTGCAAGTTTAGGCATAATGTCAGCAAGCTCACCAACTAGCTCAACGCCAGTTAATCCGCCACCACCGATTACGATTGTAGCATCAGCTTCGTTTTTCGTTTTCGCGTATTCACGAATACGGTCTTCAACGTGTTTATAGATTTTGTTTGCATCAGCAGCAGATTTTAATACCATGCTGTTTTCTTCTAGTCCTGGAATACCGAAGTAAGCAGTTTTACTTCCTAAAGCAACTACAAGTGCATCGTAAGATAAAGTAGTGCCGCCAGCTAGTTTGATTTCTTTGCTATCAACTGAGAATGACTCAACTGTTGCAATTTTAAGATCGATATCTTTACCTTTGAAAAGCTTTGTAAGTGGCATTGCAATTGCTTGCTCAGCAACGTTACCAGCTGCAAGGCGGTGTAGTTCAGTGATGATTTGGTGTGTTGGGTATTGGTTAATCACTGTAACTTGTGCTTCTGATTTACTGTAATATTTACGTACGTTTAAAGCGGCAAGAAGACCGCCATAACCAGCGCCTAAGATGACAATTTGTTTTGACATAGTATGATATCCCCCGTCTTTACTAATTGTTGTTATAAGTTAAATTATTTATTGTTACGTTCTGCACTAATTTGAAGATATGCGTTCACAAAGCGGAACATTTTTTGTGCTTGTGGGTCTTTTAGTAATTTTAATAGACCGAATAGGCCGATAACTTCGTTGCTTTCGTCAGCACGATCTTTCGCTTCGATAGCAGTTGCAGCCATGCCTTTTACTGTATCTTTTACAGGTTCTACAAGCTCTGTGATTGCGCTGACAGTGTCGCTTTTTAATACTTCATCAGTAGCAACAGTTTGAGCGAAGTCATAAGACTTAGTTAAAATGTTAACAAGCTCAGTTAATTTTGGAAGCTGTTCTACTAGTGTTGTTAATGATTCTTGTACCTCAGGTTTTAACAACTGATCAAGTACATCAAGTTGTCCTTGGCTAGCAGAAATTTGTACAGTTTCTTGTTCTGGCTTTGTTTGAGTCATAGTTTCTGGCATCTCCAATTCTCCTTTACGATAGCAATACTCTTATTTTTTATAAGTAAGATAGTAAACGGTTACGAAACTTTATACAAAGTTTCACAAAGCACAATAAAATGCCTTTAAATTTATGACAGCAAGTAAGCTGCAAACATAAATCTAAAACCATAACGTCTTACCTATTATTTATGAACTGTCCGATATATGGCTTGTCCGTATAATGGAAAAGGTCCGTTACCGGAAAGTGTATATAATATATATCCTATATTATATACTATATACACCTATGTTAACATAAAAATGATTCCTAATTATTTGATATTGAGTGTATAATGTAGTACTGACAAGGTATGAAAGCGTATAAAATATTTTGCTTCAGTTAGAAATGTACATATATAATAAGAAAAAAAGGAAAAAATGAACAAATTCATGT
Source organism: Bacillus thuringiensis (assembly GCF_022095615.2). Classification (NCBI taxonomy): domain Bacteria; kingdom Bacillati; phylum Bacillota; class Bacilli; order Caryophanales; family Bacillaceae; genus Bacillus; species Bacillus thuringiensis. Next base: position 4,789,846 of record NZ_CP155559.1, on the reverse strand, counting down.
TCGTTTTTTCCTTTTTTCTATTATTCACCTTCCGCAATTAGCATCGATGTGTTACCTTCCTTTTCAAGATGGCATTCGCCCCAAGTACAAAGAGAATCAAGAATCGATTCTAAAGACCAACCGTAATCAGTAAGAGAATATTCTACTTTTGGCGGGACTTGGTTATATACTTTTCTTTGAATAACGCCGTCGACTTCTAGTTCACGTAATTGTTGTGTTAACATTTTTTGTGTAATACCAGGCATGGAACGTTTTAGTTCACTCGTTCGCTTTGTACCTTTCGTTAAGTGACAAAGGATAACAACCTTCCATTTGCCGCCGATAACTTCTAAAGTTGCTTCTACAGGAATATTGTATTTCTTCATATATAAAACCCTCCTTTATGAGTAAAGTAAGCTAAATTATACAAATGTTACTTTTTAGTACCTATAGCACTTTAAAGTACGTACTTTTTATCATGTTAAATATGTTTCATAATAGCACATGTAAGAGGCAAATGAGTAGTACGGTACTAAAAAGTACCTATGTTACTTTTTGGTTCCTATCGTACTTTAAAGTGCGTTCTTTCAAAAAGGAATGAAACCATTCATAATAGCATTTGTAGAGATTAAATATATATTTTTAGAAGATAAAAAGGCCTTTTTATCGCACTATTATGATTGGATTTCTTGTAATAAGGAGGAATTCAATTGAGTTCGTATACAGTACCATCTTCGGAAGTTCAGACGAATAGGAGAAGTATGTTTGCTTTATTAGCACTAGCGATTAGTGCATTTGGAATAGGAACGACAGAATTTATTAGTGTCGGTTTATTACCATCTATTTCGGAAGATTTAAATGTTTCGGTTACAACAGCTGGTTTAACAGTTTCCTTATATGCGTTAGGAGCGGCAGTAGGGGCTCCTGTTTTAACAGCGTTAACGGCTAGTATGTCGAGAAAGACATTATTAATGTGGATTATGGTTATTTTCATTATTGGTAATGGTATTGCGGCAGTAGCAACAAGCTTCACTATATTAATTATCGCAAGAATTGTATCTGCATTTGCACATGGTGTGTTTATGTCGATAGGATCTACAATTGCGGCTGCAATCGTACCAGAGAATAAACGTGCTAGCGCCATTGCGATTATGTTTACTGGATTAACAGTTGCGACTATTACAGGTGTGCCAATTGGGACGTTTATCGGTCAACAATTTGGCTGGAGAGCGTCATTTATGGTGATTGTTGTAATTGGAATTATTGCTTTTATCGCAAACAGTATACTCGTCCCATCTAATTTAAAAAATGGTGTACCTGTATCGTTTCGTGATCAATTCAAACTAATTAAAAATGGAAGACTGTTACTTGTTTTCATTATTACTGCACTTGGATACGGCGGTACATTCGTAACATTTACGTATTTATCACCGCTATTACAAGAAGTAACAGGATTTGAAGCAAGTACTGTTACTATCATTTTATTAGTGTATGGGATCGCCATTGCGATAGGGAATATGGTTGGCGGAAAATTATCGAATCATAATCCGATTCGAGCGCTATTTTACATGTTCTTGATTCAAGCGATTATATTATTTGTTTTAACATTTACGGCGCCATTTAAAGTAGCTGGATTAATCACAATTATTTTTATGGGACTATTCGCATTTATGAATGTTCCGGGGCTGCAAGTATATGTAGTTATATTGGCAGAGCGCTTTGTTCCGAGTGCGGTTGATGTTGCTTCAGCAATTAATATTGCCGCATTTAACGGAGGGATCGCTTTAGGTTCTTATATAGGTGGCCTTGTAACAAATTCATTAGGGTTAATCCATACTGCTTGGGTAGGCGGCATTATGGTAGTAGCTGCTGTGATTTTAACAGCGTGGAGTATGACATTAGAAAAAAGAGATCAAGTAAAATAAAAGGAGATAAAATAAAATGAAAAACTTACAAAGTAAAGCAGTATTAAATAACGGTGTAGAAATGCCTTGGTTCGGTTTAGGTGTATTTAAAGTAGAAGAAGGACCAGAACTTGTAGAAGCTGTAAAAGCAGCGATTAAAGCAGGATACCGCAGCATCGATACAGCTGCAATTTACGGAAATGAAAAAGCTGTAGGTGAAGGAATTCGTGCAGGTATCGAAGCAACTGGTATTTCAAGAGAAGATTTATTCATCACTTCAAAAGTATGGAACGCAGACCAAGGATATGAAGCAACAATTGCTGCATACGAAGAAAGCTTAAAGAAATTAGAACTAGATTATTTAGATCTATATCTTGTTCACTGGCCTGTAGAAGGAAAATATAAAGATACATGGAGAGCGCTAGAAACACTTTATAAAGAAGAGCGCGTACGTGCAATTGGTGTAAGTAACTTCCAAATCCATCACTTACAAGATGTAATGAAGGATGCAGAAATTAAACCAATGATTAATCAAGTAGAATACCACCCTCGTTTAACGCAAAAAGAATTACAAGCTTTCTGTAAAGAACAAGGTATTCAAATGGAAGCATGGTCACCACTAATGCAAGGTCAATTATTAGATAACGAAACAGTACAAGCAATTGCTGAGAAACACGGTAAAACGACAGCGCAAGTTATTTTACGTTGGGACCTTCAAAATGGAGTAATCACAATTCCAAAATCAACGAAAGAACACCGTATTATTGCAAACGCTGATGTATTTAACTTTGAATTAACGAAAGAAGATATGGAAAAAATCGATGCATTAAATCAAAATCACCGCGTTGGTCCAGATCCTGATAACTTCGATTTCTAAGATTAAAGTAAGAAAGAAAAAGAGTGCTTTTATGCACTCTTTTTTTTTGTGCATAAAAATATTTTCTAATTAAATACTACTTAGTATTAAGTTTGTTATTAAGGGGCTGTGAACATGAATATAAAGCAATCGTTCAAACTTTTAGCTATGTTTTTAAGTGTTTTATTTGTGTTATTCCCACTTCAAAAAGTATTCGCGGAAGTTATGGATCATACAAAGTATGAAATGGATTGGAGTTATAGTAGGTCAAAGAAGAAACCAATTCGAACAGAGCTTATTAAAACGGCAGATGGTAAAATTGCCTTTTGCTTAAATGTAGATTTGAAATCTCCAAGCGGTCAAGATTTACCGGAAATGGGCAAAGTGGATATTAACGTATACCGTGTATTATTAAATGGATATCCACAAAAGAGCCCGCAAGAATTAGGTGTTTCTGATTGGAGAGATGCCCATTATGCAACACAGCTTGCAGTATGGAATGCGTTAAAACAAATCGATATTAATGATTTAGATTTCCGAAATAAAAACGTAGAAAAGGTAACGAAAGACATTGTTGCAAAAGCAAGTGCTAGTGAAGATTTACAAGAAATTACGATGAGTGTAGTACCATCGGAAGAACAACAAGCAGTATTGAAAAATGATTTCTTTGAAACAGGTTTATACACAGTAGAAACAAACGCGAAAAGTGGAACATATAAAGTGCAAGCAACAGGTGCACCAGCGGGCGCGAAGTTTGTAAATGAAAAAGGCGAAGCGAAAACGGAATTCAATGTAGGAGAAAAGTTCCGTATCTTAATTCCGAAACAGACACCAGCTGGTGGATTTAGCTTTAAAGTATCAGGGAATTTAACGAAGTTACAAGGGATTGCACATAAAGGCACACCGACAATTCAAAATGCAGTAGTATTACTTGAGCGTAGTGAAGAAAAAACAAGTCCGGAGTTATCAGTGAGCTGGAAAAAAGAAAATGGTCATGATCATAATAATAAACCACATACTCCAAACGAACCGCATAAACCGAATCAAAAGAGATAATGAAAAAGCATTGGCGTGTGCCAGTGCTTTTTTATTCGTTTGAATTTTTGCCGCGAAAAGAATTAGAATTAGTTTATTTTGGTTTCATTACACCACCGTAAGGTATAATGAAACTGAGAAATTAGAAAGAGAGAGGGAATTATGGCTCTTTATATTTATAAAATAACGAATGAAAATCGAAATGAAATTGCTAATTTGAAAGTAACCGGAGAGCAGCTTGCATTTATTGAAAGTACAGTTGCAGAGTGTTTAGTTGATGCTGGTACAAAATATAAAGGTGAGGCTACTTCAGTAGGGTTTTATGATGGTGAAACGCCAATCGGATATGCCATGTACGGTTGGTTGGAAGAAAAAGAGAAGGCTGTATATTTAAATCAGTTTATGATTGATAGTAATTGCCAAGGTAAAGGTTATGCAAAACCATTATTACATTTGCTAATAGAATATTTACAAAAAGAATATGATCGAAAAGTTATATATTTAAGTATACATCCAGAGAATAAACTTGCCCAAAAATTATATGAATCAATTGGATTCCATTTAACTGGTGAAATTGAAGGCGAATGGATAAATGGAAAAGGATTTATAATGAAACGTATATTGGATTAATAAAAACCTATCAAAAAAGAGTAGCATCTTTTTTGATAGGTTTTTATTTTAAAATAATGTTAAATACCATTAATCGTAACGTTAAGATTATTGGATTAAATTCACAAAATTGTAACATTATTCTGATTGGGAGTGCTATCAAACAAAGTGTAAAGCGTGTACAATTCAGTTGGAAAAACTACCTATAGATGGTCATATATGAAGAAAATGTAAGATTCTATTGCTATTTTATTTTTAGATGTATAGATGACAATACTAAATTATATCTTTTACTATTCTCTTTTTATGTACGAAGAGAACTCATCACAAATAGAGAGAAGTGAGGGGGGCATATTACATAAAAATTTTACAATGTAAGAAAGCGAATACATGGAGGGGAATGCGGTAGTAATAGATACAGGTGCGCGAGGTGTTAGTCTATTCATTAAATGTTTTTATAAAAATAATAGGATTACTTATTAAATGAATATATAGGATAGTTTCTCTAAATAAAGGAACAGGGGACACAGATTATGTCGAAGAAAAAGACGAGTAGGGTATTAGTGGCTGGTGTTTGTTTAGCTACGTTATTAACGCCATATGGACTTGAATTACCTAAGGTGTATGCAGAGATGACGATTGAAGGTAAGGAGAAACAGCAAGAAGAGCGAGTGTATCAATTGCTGCCAAAAGGTGATGTAGAAGGGATGCGTGAGTTGCATCAGCGTCGAATGAGTTTTTCTCCTTATGAACCAACGGGCATTTATGTAAAGCCAGGTGAAGAAGTAGTTATTCAAGTAGAAGGGACTCAACAGATTAAAGCTTATATTGGTACATATTCTTATGAAAAAGAAGAACCTAAACAATTCAATTTAAATCCTGGTGAGAATAAAATTTCTTCTTCAAATGGGGGACTATTATACTTTTATAATTATCACAACACAGGAGAAGTAGTCGCTAAAGTGAAAAAAGGTGGTACACCAAATCCTTTATTTATTTTAGGAAAGCATACGACAAAAGATTGGAAACGTATGTTGGCAGATAATCCTGATCCATATGCAATAGAAATGAAAGGAGAAAATAGTTTATTAACTATGCATCCTGAAACTGTAGCGGAACATTTGAAGCAAGAAGATCCAGCTGCTTTATTAAAGAAACACGATGAAATAATTAATATAGAACATAAAATATCAGGTTTATCAAAAGATGGTGCGGGTGTTGCGAATCAAGGTAAACATTCCATTCATTTTGTTGAAGACTGGTATACGGACAATTATATGTATGCGACTTATTATCGAACGGCTTATAGTAAAGGGAATTTAGAGTCAGTACTAAATCTAGAAGAGTTAACTAATGATGGATGGGGGCCTTGGCATGAAGTGGGACATCAACATCAACAGGACACTTGGTTATGGGATGGGCTTGGAGAAGTAACCGTTAATATTTATTCTTTGGCAGTTCAAACTACATTCGGGCATAAAACAAGGTTAGAGCAAGAGGAGCGCTATGAAGCTGCATTTGCTTATTTAGGTAAACCGGATGCACAAGAGAAGATGGATGTATTTGAGAAGTTAGTTATGTTTTGGCAGTTGCATTTAGCCTATGGGGATCAATTCTATCCGAATTTACATCAAATGTATCGTTTGCTACATGATACAGAACTGCCTAAATCTGATGAAGAGAAAAAGCAGATGTTTATTTATATGACGTCAAAAGTGGCAGGACAAAATTTAATTCCTTTCTTTGATAAATGGGGATTAATTGCAAATGATGCTACGAGAGAAAAGATTGAAAAATTAAATTTACCAAAATTAGAAAAAGAAATTTGGTTATCTACAGATAGCAATCCAATTCGTGAAAAACAAATTGAGTTATATGAAGTTCCATATGGCGAGCCAAATAATGAAAAAATACAAAATGTAGTAATCGGTACTACATATGATGAGAAAAAAGCAAAAGAACTTGTAAAGAATTTAGGGGAAGGTGTAAAAACAACAGGTGTGATTACACAAGGCAAGCCTGAAGTTGGAGAAAAAACTGTAAAAGTAGAAATTATAGATGAAAAAGGTAATAAGAATTTAATTCCGGTTGTAGCAAATGTCGGTTATGGTGATAGCTTAGTATTCAAAGGGCTTAATTATGATACTAATATTAAATCAATCGTAACACTGCAACATGATCAGAAAAAGTTTAGTGCGATGGCTGATTCAAATCCAGTGCATTATTATTTTAAAGAAGATACGTATTTTGAATTCTCATTACTAGACCAAAATGGAAATGAGAAAAAGAAAGCAACAGTAAAAGGTGTTGAAAATGCGGAAGAATTCGCGAAATCAATTAATGGGTTAGAGTTCGAATATGGTGATGTAGTGAAAGTGTATCACGCTGAATCAGATCGCTTTAATTGGTATCAAAATAATGACTTTATCGGCCAAGGTAAGGCGAAGGTAGAGCAAGAATTATTATTTAAAGTAACAGAAAAGGGCTTTGAGAGAATGGAAGCCCAGCAAGAAGTAACGGCAGTGCCACAAAAGATAATAATTGGAACAGATGTTGAAAAGTTAGAAGCGAAAGATTTTGTTGAAGTGAAAGATGGAGAAGTAATCGGGTTTGTAGAAAAGCCGAATACAATAAAAATCGGTGAACAAAAAGTAAAAGTAGAAACGAAAGATCGTTTTGGGAATAAGAAAGTGACAGAAGTACCTCTAACAGTAACGTATGGAGATAGCCTACTTGTATACGGATTAAGTTATGGCACTGACGATATGAAATCAATTATAACGTTACATCATGATACGAAAAAAATGAGTGCGACAGATACGAGTAATTTGATCCATGATTACTTTGGAGATGGGAAGTATTTTGAATTCGCCTTGTACAATAAAGAGGGAAAAGAGAAGAAAAATATAGAAGTAAAAGGCTTGGAGAATACAGAAGCTCTTGCCAAGGAATTGAATGGGTTAGCATTTGAATATGGAGATGTGGTGAAAGTATACCATGCAGAGTCTTCACGTTTACATTGGTATCAAAAAGGTTTATATGTGGGAGAAGGAAAAAATAAAGAAATAAAAGAATTATTCTTCAAAATTACTGAAAATGGATTTGAAAGATTAAAATCATTGCAAGAAGTAACAGCAAAGCCACAAACAGTAGTAGTCGGAACAGAAGTAGAAAAACTAGAAGCGAAAGATTTTGTTGAAGTGAAAGATGGGGAAATAATCGGATTTGTAGAAAAACCAACTACATCAAAAGTCGGAAAACAAACAGTAAAAGTAGAAACGAAAGATCGTTTTGGAAATAAGCAAGTAACAGAAGTGCCATTAGAAGTGGTTTATGGAGATAGTATTGCATATGCAGGATATGGCGATGATATTGCTTCAATTGTAACTTTAAAGCACGAAGAGAAGAGATTCCATGTAACTGATATGGATAGCGAAATTCATGAATATTTTAATAAAGAGCTCTACATGGGGATCACGTTATACGATGGAGAAGGAAAAGAGAAAAAGCATGTAACAGCAGAAGGACAAGAAACATCAAAGAACTTTGCGAAGCAAGTGAATGGTATGCAGTTCGAGTATGGAGATGTAGTGAAAGTATTCCACGCAGAACCGGTTCGTTTGAAATGGTATCAAAATAATACCCTTACTGGTCAAGGTGAGGAAAAAGGGGCAAAAGAACTATTCTTCAAAGTAACAGAAAAAGGTTTTGAGAGAATGGACATGCTACAGGAAGTAACAGCAAAACCACAAACGGTAGTAGTCGGAACAGAAGTAGAAAAGCTAGATGCCAAAAACTTTGTTGAAGTAAAAGGCGGAGAAGTAATCGGTTTTGTAGAAAAACCAGATACATCAAAAATCGGTGAACAAACAGTAAAAGTAGAAACGAAAGATCGTTTTGGAAATAAGCAAGTGACGGAAGTGCCACTGGAAGTAATTTACGGAGATAGCATTATGTTCTTTGGTACAAGTTATGGCGGAAGTAATATAAAGTCAGTTGTAACGTTAAATCATGAAGAAAAGAAATTTAGTACAACTGGCGCAGAAGGCTCGGCGCATACGTCATTTAAAGAACAAAAGTATATGGGAATGACTGTATACGATAAAGATGGAAAAGAAAAGAAAGAAGTGTCAGTAAAGGGATTTGAAAATACAAAAGGATTCGCAGAACAATTCAATGGAATGACTTTTGAATATGGCGATGTAGTAAAAGTATATCAAAGAGAGTTTGATAGATTTAAAGTGTATAAAAAGAATGAATTAATTGACGCTAAGTATGGTGTTAACGAAGTATTCTTTAAAGTTACAGAGCAAGGTTTCGAACGAGTGGAAACTCAGCAAGAAGTAACGGCAAAACCACAAAAAATAGTAGTCGGAACAGAAGTAGAAAAATTAGATGCGAAAAACTTTGTTGAAGTGAAAGATGGAGAAGTAATCGGGTTTGTAGAAAAACCAGATACATCAAAAATCGGTGAACAAACAGTAAAAATAGAAACAAAAGATCGTTTCGGGAATAAAAAAGTGACAGAAGTTCCAGTAGAAGTAACATATGGAGATAGTTTACTTGTGTATGGATTGAACTATAGCGATGGGAACCTGAAGTCGATCGTAACTCTACATCATGATACGAAAAAAATTAGTGCAACAGATACAAAAAATTTAATTCATGATTACTTTAAAGATGAGAAGTATTTTGAATTCACATTGTACGGTAAAGATGGAAGCGAGAAGAAAAATGTAGCGGTAAAAGGTTTAGAGAATACGAAAGCTTTTGCTAAGGAAGTGAATGGACTTACATTTGAGTATGGAGATGTGGTGAAAGTATATCATGCAGAGTCTTCTCGCTTACATTGGTATCAAAAAGATGTATATGCGGGAGAAGGGAAAAATAAAGAAATACAGGAACTAGTCTTTAAAATTACTGAAAACGGATTTGAAAGGTTAGATGGGGAACAAACAATAAAAGTGAAACCGCAAACAGTAGTAATTGGAACAAATAGCGAAACGCTGGATGCGAAGGAGTTTGTTGAAGTTCAGAATGGAGAAGTAGTAGGTTTTGTAGAAAAACTAGATACATCAAAAATCGGTAAACAAACAGTAAAAGTAGAAACGAAAGATCGTTTTGGAAATAAGAAAGTGACAGAAGTTCCAGTAGAAGTAACATATGGAGATAGTTTAGTATATCAGGGGCTAAGTAATAGTATTCGTTCGATTGTAACGTTGAATCATGACGAAAAGAAATTGCATGTAACATATACAAATGAACAAATTCATAGCTACTTTAACAATGAACTATATATGGGAATTACGTTATATGATGGAGAAGGAAAAGAGAAAAAACATGTAACGGCAGAAGGACAAGAGACCTCAAAGAATTTTGCAGAGCAAGTAAATGGTATGGCGTTCCAGTATGGGGATGTAGTGAAAGTATATCATGCAGAATCTGATCGTTTAAGTTGGTATAAAACTGGTGAGTTACTTGGAAAAGGAGATTCGAAGAAATTTAAAGAGATTTCCTTCAAGATTACTCCAAATGGTTTAGAGCAAGTGAAATGATAAAAAAGCTCGTAAAACATTATGTTTTACGAGCTTTTCTTTATTATTCTGCTTCAGAAACAACTGTGAAGCGTTCGTTTACATGTTTTGGATTTTCGATTTCATCAAGTGCTGCTACTGCGAAGTCTTCGTAGCTTACGTAGCTATCGCCTTTTGAGTTAACAAGAAGATTGTCTTTACCAGCTTTGTAAGAACCAGTACGTTTTCCTAATGCAAATAGTGCAGAAGGGCTGATGAATGTCCAAGTGATGTCGTTTGTTTGTTGTAAGATTTCTAAGTTTTTACCTTGGTTTTGAGCTGTTGCAAGGTATTCGCCTGGGAAACCTGGTGTCTCAAATACACGTGTTGTTTTCTCTTCGTCTACAAATAAGCTTCCAGCTCCGCCAACTACAAGTAATTTTGTATTTGGTGCACCTTTCATAGCTTCAATTAGTACGTTTCCTGCATCTACGTGAAGGTGTTCTTCTCCTGCTGGAGCACCGAACGCATTTACAACTACATCGAATGCTTGTAGGTCGTTAGATGTAAGAGAGAATACATCTTTCTCTAGAATATTTACGTTTTCTTCTGTAATTTTTGCAGCATTTCTTACGATTGCAGTTACTTCATGTCCGCGATCTAATGCTTCTTTTAAAATACGACTTCCTGCTTTACCAGTTGCTCCGATAACTCCGATTTTCATAATAAATCCCTCCAAAGTGTTTTGTTAAAGTGTATATCTGAAAGTAAATGAATGCATTATAATTAGGTTTGTTACAACTTGTTGTAATCATTATAGTTACAGGTAGGTATTTTTGTCAATGGGTTGTTTAGGAATTTGTTTTTTGTTTTAGTATGTGTAGTTGAGGAAACGTAAGTCATAAAAACATAGTTGTTCTAAAAAACCCTAGTATTTGGAAAAGAGAAAATTGTCGAAAAATGTTGATTTTTAAATATTTTTTAAATATAATTCGATTTATGGAGAAAAGGAGGGGGTTAATTGTATGAATATTTTAGAACAATTCGTTTCATCAACGAATACAATTCTTTGGTCATATATTCTTATCGCAATGTTAATTGGTTTAGGTCTTTATTTTTCTATTAAATTGAAATTTGTACAACTTACTCATTTAGGGGAAATGATTCGTTTAATGAGTGATGGATTAACTGGAAAGACACGTAAAAAAGGTAGTGTATCTTCTTTCCAAGCGTTCTGTATGAGTTCAGCGGCTCGTATTGGAATCGGGAACTTAGCCGGTGTAGCGTTAGCTATTTCTATGGGAGGACCTGGCGCAGTATTTTGGATGTGGGTGATTGCGATTATCGGAGCGTCTTCAAGTTTCGTAGAAAGTACGCTTGCCCAAATTTATAAAGTAAAAGATGGCAGTGGCTTCCGTGGTGGTCCTGCTTATTATATGGAAAAAGGTTTAAATAAACGTTGGATGGGAATTTGGTTCTCTATCCTTATTACAATTAGTTACGGTTTAATTTTTAACTCAGTACAAGCGAATACAGTAACGTTAGCGTTTGAAAATGCATTTGGTTTAGAACGTTATATTGTTGGAATTGTATTAGCTGCATTAGTTGCGGTTATTATTTTTGGTGGTGTAAAAAGCATTGCACGTATGTCGGAAATGATTGTTCCGCCAATGGCGCTTATTTATATTGCGGTAGCTATTTTTGTTGTCATTAAAAACTTCTATTTAATACCAGATGTGTTCACAGAAATCTTTAAAGGTGCATTCGGTTTAGATTCAGCTGTAGGTGGCGGTATCGGTGCTGCAATGAAGTTTGGTATTCAGCGCGGCTTATTTGCGAATGAAGCAGGTATGGGTAGTGCGCCGAACGCGGCAGCAACAGCTGATGTAACGCATCCAGCGAAACAAGGTTTTATTCAAACAATTGGAGTGTTAGTAGATACATTCTTAGTATGTACATCAACGGCGTTTATCGTACTATGTTCTGGTGCATATAAAGCAACAAATTTAGAAGGTATTGAATTAACGCAAAATGCATTAAGTTCACAAATCGGCCCATGGGCAAGTAGCTTCCTAGCGATTATTATTTTCTTATTTGCATTTAGTTCACTTCTAGGAAACTACTATTATGGTGAAACGAATATTGAATTCATTAAACAAAGTAAAACTTGGTTAATGATTTACCGTATTGCGGTAGTGGGAATGGTATTATTCGGTTCTGTTGCGACGCTTAAAGTCGTATGGAATATGGCAGATTTATTTATGGGTCTAATGGTAATCACAAACTTAATTGCGATTACACTTCTTGGACGATTTGCATACGCTGCATTGGCGGACTATGTAAAGCAAAAGAAACAAGGGAAAGATCCAGTCTTCAGTGCAGATTCTATTCCTGGTTTAACGAATACAGAGTGTTGGGATAAGCCAGCTGTAACGAATAAAGAAAAAGCAGTGTGATGAAAAGATGAGTATCGAATTAAATTCGATACTCATCTTTTTTTGTTGTAGTACATGATGTGAAGTGTAATTAGGTTTGTTTTTCTTGTTATTTATAGGAAGTATACGGTATGGAAAGAATCATTTGAATAGGTATGGATACTTGTACTAGTTGTTGTATTTTATTGTAGAAAGAACTAACATGTTATATGTGGTAACATTTACATGTTAGGAAACCTTACATCTTTTTGTCGAAAATTCTTGATTACTAAGAGTTTTTAGAATATAATTTTCTTATTGTGAAGAAGAGGGGGCAATACAATTATGGATTTTTTAACGAATATAATTGGGGATATAAATAATGTTCTATGGTCATATATAATCATCGCGATGTTAATTGGGTTAGGACTTTACTTTTCGTTTCGTGTGAAATTTGTCCAAATTCGTTACTTCGGTGAAATGATTCGATTGCTTGGGGATGGGGCGAGTTCGAAAACGAGGAAAGCACAAAAAGAGAAGAGCGGTGTATCATCATTCCAGGCTTTTTGTATGAGTACAGCTTCTCGTGTAGGTACTGGTAACTTAGCTGGTGTAGCTATCGCAATCTCAGCAGGTGGACCAGGAGCGGTATTTTGGATGTGGTTAATCGCGGTAATTGGGGGTGCTTCTGCATTTGTAGAGAGCACATTAGCGCAAATTTATAAAGTAAAAGATGGGAATGCGTTCCGTGGTGGCCCAGCGTATTATATGGAAAAGGGATTAAATAAGCGCTGGCTGGGAGCAATTTTCTCTGTTTTAATAACAGTAAGTTTCGGATTGATTTTTAACGCTGTACAGTCTAATACTGTAGCGGCTGCTTTTGATGGGGCATTCAAAACAGATAGTAGATTAGTAGGTCTTGTAATGGCTGGTTTACTTGCAATTATTATCTTCGGCGGAGTAAAACGTATTGCACGTGCGGTTGAAATGATTGTTCCAGTAATGGCAATTATATATGTGGCAGTGGCATTATTCGTTGTTGTAACAAACATTACGGCAATTCCATATGTATTTAAAGAAATTTTCTTACATGCTTTCGGAATTAAAGAAGTAGTAGGCGGAGGATTAGGAGCTGCGATTTTACTAGGGGTAAAACGTGGATTATTCTCAAATGAAGCTGGTATGGGTAGTGCGCCAAACGCAGCAGCGACTGCAAACGTAACACATCCAGTTAAACAAGGTTTCATTCAAACTTTAGGGGTATTTACAGATACATTATTAATTTGTAGTTGTACAGCATTTATTATTCTTTTATCAGATGTGCATAATGCAGCTGATCTAAATGGTATTCAATTAACGCAACAAGCGTTAAGTCAGCATATCGGACCATGGGCATCTATATTTGTAGCAGTTGCAATCTTCTTGTTTGCATTTAGTTCATTAGTAGGTAACTACTACTATGGTGAAACGAATATTGAGTTCTTAAATGGAAGTAAAGTGCTATTAAATGCATACCGCATTGCTGTACTTGGTATGGTTATGTTAGGGTCTGTAGCAACAATTCAAATCGTGTGGGATTTAGCAGATCTATTTATGGGTATTATGGCTGTTATTAACTTAGTAGCAATCGTATTCCTTTCTAAGTACGCTTTCGCAGCGTTATCAGACTATATTAAGCAAAAGAAACAAGGAAAAGATCCAGTATTCTATGCGGAGTCTATTCCAGGTTTGAACAATACAGAGTGCTGGGATAAGCCAACAGTAGCTGATAAAGAAAAAGCAGTATAATGAGGTGAGCATCAAGTGAAACTTGATGCTCATTTTTTGTTTTATCCCGCTATTTGTGAACAGTAAAACTCCCGATTGATACGAGCGATAATCAGTGGGGATGACACTGATTAAAGTTTCGCTATATAATGTAAAAGACGAACATTCATGAATGTTTTATAATAAAATGTAATTTTTTTAAGAAAAGTGCGGATATGAGTTGTGATTTGTGTTAGAATGGAAAATGCCTTTGAAACAAGAGGTTTTATGATCTTTCCTATCCAATTAAAGGTTTTGGAGGAGAAATGGAAAGTTCGGATTATTTCTTATTTTGAATGGTCAGACGTTCAACGTTAATGAAGAGTTAAATGGAGGATTTTATTAATGAAGTTTGTTATGTTTCTTGTAGGATTGCTCGTTGTATTCGTACTCGGTTTTCTTATAAGTGCCGATCGAAAGAAGATTAAGTATAAACCAATCGCAATCATGCTTGTTATTCAGCTAGCTTTAAGTTATTTCTTATTAAATACGCAAGTTGGTTATATTTTAGTAAAAGGAATTTCAGATGGATTTGGCGCGCTTCTTGGATATGCGGAAGCTGGAATCGTTTTCGTATTTGGCGGTCTTGTTAATAAAGGAGAGGTTTCATTCTTCTTAACAGCGTTATTACCAATCGTATTCTTTGCCGTTTTAATCGGAATTCTGCAACACTTTAAAATTTTACCGATATTTATTCGTGCTATTGGTACGGCGCTAAGTAAAGTAAATGGTCTAGGAAAACTAGAATCATATAACGCAGTAGCAGCTGCCATTGTTGGACAAGCGGAAGTATTTATTACAGTAAAAGATCAATTAAGTAAAATCCCAAAACATCGTTTATATACATTATGTGCATCTTCCATGTCGACAGTATCAATGTCAATCGTAGGTTCTTATATGAAAATGATCGAACCGAAATATGTAGTAACAGCACTTGTATTAAATTTATTTAGTGGTTTCATTATCATTCATATTATTAACCCGTACGATATTACAGAAGAAGAAGATACACTGAAATTAGAAAATAAGAAAAAACAGTCATTCTTTGAAATGCTAAGTGAATATATTATGCTTGGTTTCACAATCGCGATCACAGTAGCGGCGATGTTACTTGGTTTCGTAGCATTAATTACAGCAATTAATAGCTTGTTTGATTCCATGTTCGGTATTACATTCCAAGCTATTTTAGGATACATTTTCTCACCATTAGCATTCGTAATGGGTATCCCGCAAGCAGAGATGGTAACAGCGGGACAAATCATGGCAACAAAATTAGTATCAAACGAGTTTGTTGCGATGCTGGATCTTGGAAAAGTAGCTGGTGATTTATCCGCTCGTACAGTTGGTATTCTTTCTGTATTCCTTGTATCATTTGCGAACTTCTCATCAATCGGAATTATCGCAGGTGCAACGAAAGGTATCGATGAAAACCAATCAAATGTTGTATCATCATTCGGTCTACGCCTTGTGTACGGTGCGACATTAGTAAGTATTCTGTCAGCGATTATCGTTGGTGTTATGTTATAAAAAAAGGTGGCCCTAGCTCATAGTTAGGGCTATTTTTTTATGGTAAATTTGCATGAAAAAACCAATTGATTAGGAATATATTAACATATAAAAATCTTTTAAAATTTATATTGCATTTCATCTAGATAACGCTTACAATTTGATTTGTAGGTGGTATCAATTTCAGACTTTCAAGTATGGTAGGAGAGAAGAAACTACCTTTTATAAATTGCAATTTATGTAAACGCTTACTGATTTTAGATAACAGTTGGATAGTATTTAGGGGTTTTAAATTTTTTTAACATCAATGGTCAGACGTCATTCGTTATACGTTATACGACCAATAACTCGTGGGAGAAGTGGAGGATTCACATATGAAAATAGTAATGTTTCTAGTCGGTTTACTTGTAGTATTTGTACTAGGATTCCTTATCAGTTCAGATCGTAAGAAAATTAAATATAAACCAATTGCACTTATGCTTGTCATTCAATTGGTACTTGCGTATTTCTTACTAAATACAAAGGTCGGATTTGTATTAGTAAAAGGGATCGCAGATGGATTTGGTTCTATTTTAAAATTTGCGGAAGCTGGGGTTAATTTCGTATTTGGTGGTCTAGCAAACGATGGACAAGCACCATTCTTCTTAACAGTATTATTACCGATTATTTTCTTAGCAGTATTAATCGGAATCCTGCAACATATTAAAGTTTTACCGATTATCATTCGTGCAGTCGGTTTCCTATTAAGTAAAGTGAACGGTTTAGGAAAACTAGAATCATATAATGCGGTAGCAGCTGCAATCGTTGGTCAAGGGGAAGTATTCATTACAGTAAAAGATCAACTAAGCAAATTACCGAAAAATCGTTTATACACACTTTGTGCATCTTCCATGTCTACAGTATCGATGTCAATCGTCGGTTCTTATATGAAAATGATTGATCCAAAATATGTAGTAACAGCACTTGTATTAAACTTATTCAGTGGATTCATTATCGTTCATATCATTAATCCATATGAAGTAAAAGAAGAAGACGATATTTTAGAATTACAAGAAGACAAGAAACAAACATTCTTTGAAATGTTAGGCGAATATATTATGCTTGGTTTCTCTATCGCTGTAACAGTAGCGGCGATGTTAATCGGTTTCGTAGCATTAATTACAGCAATTAATGGTGTATTCGATTCAATTTTCGGAATCACATTCCAAAGCATTTTAGGATATATCTTCTCACCATTAGCATTCGTAATGGGTATTCCAACATCAGAGATGTTACAAGCAGGACAAATTATGGCAACAAAATTAGTAACGAACGAATTCGTTGCAATGCTTGACCTTGGAAAAGTAGCTGGCGATTTATCAGCTCGTACAGTAGGGATTTTATCTATCTTCCTTGTATCATTTGCGAACTTCTCATCTATCGGAATTATCGCAGGTGCAACGAAGAGTATCGATGGCAAACAAGCAAACGTTGTATCATCATTCGGTTTAAAACTTGTATACGGTGCAACGTTAGTAAGTATATTATCAGCGATTATCGTTGGGGTTATGCTTTAATAAATAATAAAGAAGTCGTTTATCCCTCACTTAGAGGGTGAACGGCTTTTTTGTTATGATAAATAATGAAGAGAGGGGGAATTAGGTTGAAAGAACGGGATAGTTTAAGGGAGTTTGATGAGATTGTAGAGAACATTAATTATTTAACTGGAGAAGATGCTAGAGCATTTTTGAAATTTATACATGGGTACTTGAACATAGTAGAAGAGGGAGATGGTACTTTTACTGAGAGTGATTTTGTTGAAAAGGTTTCAGGGATTTATAAGCAGGATTTGGCTAAGCTTATTCAGCTTAGAGAAGAACAAATTAAAAAATCACCTTAATAGATTCATTAAGGTGATTGAAATATTACTCAGCTGGAGCCGTAAATGTACGTTTTTCCAATTCAGCATCTAGCATAAATAGTGCGTTTGAATCGCTTGTAATACGTTTTAATTTTTGGATGATGCTATCGAATGAAGCTTCTTCTTCTACTTGCTCATCGACGAACCATTTTAAGAATGTAATTGTTGCATGCTCACGCTCATCCCAAGCGATATCAGATAAGTGATAAATGCGTTTCGTTACTTCACGCTCGTGCTCAAGTGCCACTTCAAAAGCGTTCAGTACAGATTCGTATTTGTTATTTGGATTATCAAATCCAGTAATAATAGCGCGCTCACCGCGGTCATTAATGTAGTTGTAAAGCTTCATTGCGTGGAAACGCTCTTCTTCAGCTTGTACAAGGAAAAAGTTAGCAAATCCATCATAGCTTTCGGCTGTACAGTAAGCAGCCATTGCCATATAAGCGTGGGCAGAGTAAAACTCAAAGTTCATTTGATCGTTTAGTGCGTCGTGCAATTTTTTAGATAACATAAAATCCCCCTTAGTATTGTGACAAGAATATTATATCATAATTGATAATATTCTCATTTAGATGGTTCAAACCTTTTCGAAAGCTTTGTGACGTGTGCTTCCATAATGTCTTGCAAATCCAAATCATATTTTTGTGAAAGAATAATAAGATTTGATAGTACATCACCAAGTTCTTCTTTTAACTCTTGTTTTAGCTCTTCTTCTGTTTTCGCGTCTTCATCAGGACGATCACGACCGATTTCGATTGCGCGAACAACGCGTGAAACTTCCCCAACTTCCTCAGTTAAGAAATTTAAGCGAATAAAGGAATTATACTGTGACCAGCTTCGTTTTTCGTAAAATTCCTCCACCCATCTTTGAAATGCGATGATATCCATTTCTTCCTCATCCCTTCAATATGTTGTACAATGTTCATTGTATCATAACAATATATAGTTTCGGGGTGTAGGAATGAGAAAGATTTGTGTGTTTGCAGGTTCCAACTTAGGGGAGAGACCAGAATTTAAAGAGCAGGCAATAGCGTTAGGGAAAATGTTTGTTGAGAACGACTATGAGCTTGTATACGGTGGTTCATGCGTTGGATTAATGGGAGAAGTAGCGAATGAAGTTCTTCGTTTAGGCGGACGTGTAACAGGTGTTATGCCGCGCGGTCTATTCCGAGGAGAAATTGTTCATACAGGGTTAACAGAACTAATTGAAGTAGAAACGATGCATGAACGTAAAGCGAAAATGGCAGAGCTTGCGGATGCTTTCATTGCATTACCAGGCGGATATGGAACGTTTGAAGAACTATTTGAAGTAGTATGTTGGTCACAAATTGGTATACATAATAAGCCGGTTGGTTTATTAAACATTAAAGATTTTTATGGACCAATTCTGCAAATGGTTGAACGTGCAGCGGAAGAAGGATTTATGAATCCATCGAATAAAGAGTTGATTGTTTCAGCTGAGACGGCAGATAAATTAATTCATGAGATCCAAAATTACGAGCGTCCTGTCTTAGGAACGAAGTGGAAGCAGCTATCATAATACAAATTTATAGAGATTTTTGGAAACACATGTCATTTTATCTTGAAAAGGCATGTGTTTTTAATTTGGCTAAATATGTTAATGTTGAGATGTAATGTTTTTTGAAAAGGAGAAATAGATGGAGGAGTTTGTGTATTTACGTCCTGTTTTTAAAAGTATTTTAGCAGCATCTATTCTGGTTATGCTAATTGTTTTAAGACAGAAGAAAGAGCTAATTAATGAATTTTCGCTTTGGTTTATTTCGATATTGTGTATCGGTGTTTCAGCGATAACACTTGTTATGTTAGGATTTATTGCCGATGAGTATAGTTTAGGCGGAGATTTGCAGTCTTCTAATATGTTTATTGGGATTGTTTTGATCAGTGGTCTAAATTTCATTATTTACTATAGACGGAAATAAAAAGGAAGGCATTCCATATTACTTTGGAATGCCTTTATCATTTTGATTACTTTGTTTTTTATACAGGTACCAGCCACCCCAGCCGCCACCAATTGCTATAACAACGAGGAAAGCATAGTCTTTCACCTCGACACGTATATTGAAAATATTAGCTATAAGTAAGACAATCCCAACTGTTATTAACGCAAAAAATGCTCTAATTAAGTAGTCTTTCAACTGAACCACTCCCGCCATTTAAGTAGTAAATGATGAATATGGAAAAGCTTTTGGATCTATTTTACTAAAGGGTGTTGCCTATATTTTAACATAAAAGGGATTGTAATATATTGATAAAAGTAGAGGAGAGAGGCGCTGATATTGTCATGATTTGTCGGTAAGTCGATATATTGGAAAAATCGCTGATATATCTGATGGAATCGCCGATATAATTGGAAAATCGCTGATATAAATTTCATGTGCTGATATGTATGACAACCCATAGAAAAAAGCGCCTCTGAGTGAGCCGCTTTCGCGTTAAGGGATATCCAGCTCCAGCGGCTAGAATCTCCGGTCATTTCGCTCTCTCGCTCGAAGCAAAAAGCGCTTCAAGGTCGAGAGCTCCAATGCCCTGCGATTCTGAACGAGCCGCTTCCGCTTTAAGTACTATCCAGCTCCAGCGGCTAGAACAGTCGGTTGTTTCACTCCTTCATTCGAGGCAAAAAGCGCCTCGTAATCAGGAGTTCCAACACCCTCCCGTTCTGAACGAGCCGCTTCCGCTTTAAAATCTATTATTGATTCAAGAACGCACGTAGCATCCAAGCGTGTTTTTCTAGTTCTGTGTAGATGCCTAGTAGTAGGTCAGATGTCATTTCATCGTCAGAGTTTTGAGCGATTTCCATGCCTTTTTTCAGTTCTACTAGCATCATTTCGTAGTCTTTCATGATTGCTTCAACCATTCCTTCTGCAGTTTCTCCGTATGCTGCTTCTTGAATAGAAGATAGTTCTAAGTATTCTTTCATTGTTGCTACTGGTTTGCCGCCAATTGCTAAAATACGTTCTGCAATTTCGTCGATGTGAGTAGCTGATTCTGTGTATAGCTCTTCGAATTTTTCATGTAATGTGAAGAATTGAGGTCCTTTTACGTACCAATGGAAGTTGTGTAGTTTTGTGAATAAAACGCTCCAGTCTGCTACTTGTTTGTTTAATACTTCGATTACTTGTTTGTTCATTATGATCAATCTCCTTTTGAGTTGTTATATGATATCAATTACTAATTTATAATTATTATAATCTAGTAATTGATATAAATCAACCCTTTTGCTGGAATTAATTTGAACAAATTATGAACTGTTGTAAATAAAAATCCCTATTACTGTGAGGTAATAGGGATTTTGTTTGATATATAGCTACTGCTATTAATTTATTATACAGCCTTCTGTTTTTCTTCTACATCCTGTCCATCCCAGCACTCTGTATTTTGTAAGCCAGGGATAGAACTTGCAACGAAAACAGGATCTTTTCCTTGTTTCTTTTGTTTAATATAGTCTACTAATGCTGCGTAGGCGAATTTGCTAAGGAATGAGATGGCAATTAAGTTTGTGAATACCATTAGTCCCATGAATAAATCAGCTAAGCTCCAAACTGTTTGAAGGGCAGCGATTGATCCGAAGAATACCATTCCGACAACTGCGACGCGATAAATCATTAACCATGTTTTGCTTTCTTTAATGAATGCGATATTTGTTTCACCATAATAGTAGTTCCCTAGTAAAGAACTGAATGCGAATAGGAAAATAATAATCGCTAAGAAAGTGCTTGCCCACGGTCCGATTTGTGAACTTAATGCTTGTTGTGTTAATTCAATACCTTGTAAATTTGTTCCTTTGTAAAGTCCAGAACATAATACGATAAATGCTGTTGATGTACATACTAAGAATGTGTCTACGAAAACTCCTAATGCTTGAACAAGTCCTTGTTTTACTGGGTGAGATACATCTGATGTTGCTGCTGCGTTAGGAGAACTACCCATACCTGCTTCTGTCGCGAATAGACCGCGCTGAATTCCGAACTTGATTGCTGCTCCAATGCCACCAGCGATGGCTTGGTCTAAGCCGAATGCACTGTTAAAAATTTCTGTAAAAATACTTGGTAACATAGTGAAGTTGTTAATAACAACAAAAATAGCCACACCAATATAAATGATTGCCATTGGAGGAACAATTATTTCTGTAATACGTGAAATACTCTTGATACCACCAAAAATAATAACTGCAACTAATAAAGCTAATAGAGCTCCTACGATCGTTCGCTCTAGTCCAAAAGCATTTTCAAACGCTATTGTTACTGTATTTGCTTGTACAGAATTGAAAATTAATCCGTACGCAACTGTGATAAGCAGTGAAAACCAAACACCCATCCAGCGTTTGTTTAATCCTTTTTCCATGTAATATGCTGGTCCACCACGGAACCTGCTTCCATCTTTTACTTTATAAATTTGCGCGAGCGTACATTCTACGAAACTAGTAGCTGCTCCGATAATTGCGATAAACCACATCCAAAATATTGCACCGGGTCCACCCATTGAAATGGCTAATGCTACACCAGCTAAGTTTCCGATACCGATACGTGCTGCTGCACTTAAGCAAAATGCTTGGAATGGAGAGATGCTATCTTTCTTTTTTTCTTTTCGATTAAACCCTTTACTAATTAAACCGACCATCTCACCAAAATGAGTAATTTGGACAAATTTTAATTTGAAAGAGAAATAAAGACCGAAGCCGATTAGCATTGCAATAAGAATATATGACCATAAAATATTATTCGTTACCTCAAGGAATCTGCTAAAGATATCAACCATATAATACACTTCCTTTTTTTCGTAATAAGAAAATTATATGCAAAAAATATATGAGAATCAATTTTTCTAAAAAATTATGTTACATAAACGTATTTTGTGTTATGATTATGTTACATCATAATATTTTTAGAATTATTTACATTTTAAAAAACTAAATGTAAAACGAAAAAGAGGGGATAATTTGAAAGAAGAAACTTTATTGAAAGTAAGCCTTAAGAGTTTGAAAATGAGAAGTAATATATTTTTTATCATTACATCTTTCAGTATCTTTTTAGGAGCCACTTATTATTACAATAAAAGATTTCCAAGTCACAGATATCCTGAATGGTTAGAATTTCTAAAGTTGATTGGATGAATAAAAGACAGAAAAACAGAAAATTCAAATACAAAAGTTGTGGAGGAGCTAAATATGAATATTAGAGAAAGTGAACTTCCGGGTATTGGTTACAAATTTCAAATCGTTACGAAAGGTAACGAAAAGATGGTAATTGTCATTCATGATGACGGGCGTAGAGAAATGTATCATTTTGATTCAGACCATGAAGAAAGTATCTCAAGTATTTCATTACGTGACTCAGAGGCAAGACAAATTGCAGCAATATTAGGTGGAATGGTATATAAGCCTAGAGCATTAGAAAATGTTGAAATGGTCTTTGAAGGTTTAGCGATTGAGTGGTTTAAAGTAGAGAATGCAGCTCCATCAATCGGAAAAACAATTGGTGATCTTGAAATAAGGAAAAACTATAGCGTAACGATTATTGCAGTTATGAAGAAGAATATGAAAAAGCTATTTAATCCAGGGCCAGAAACGGTAATTGAGGAAGGCGATATGCTTGTAGTTTCTGGTGAGAGGGAAGAAATTAAAAAAATTATTAATGAGTTACTTTCGAATAGGGGGACTGACTAGATGGATACGTTAATTTTTGAAGTTGGTACAGCGTTAGTATTAGTTGCAATTGCGGCAGTAATTGCTGGAAAGTTTAAATTCTCAGTAATTCCGTTTCTAATTGTTCTTGGGATGTTAGTGGGACCACATGCGCCGACAATAGGTGTGATCGATTTCAAATTTATTGAAAGTGCAAATGTAATTTCCTTCCTTGGACGGATTGGCGTTCTGTTCCTTCTGTTCTATCTAGGACTAGAGTTTTCGATGAAAAAACTAATTAAATCTGGACGTTCTATTGCGATTGGTGGAACGATTTATATTTTAATTAACTTTTCACTCGGATTATTATACGGATTTATAATGGGATTCCCTTTACTAGAAATCTTAATTATCGCGGGTATTATTACGATTTCTTCTAGTGCTATCGTTGCTAAAGTGTTAGTGGATTTAAGAAGAACTGGTAATAATGAGACCGAATTAATTTTAGGAATTATTATGTTTGAAGATATATTCCTTGCTGTATATTTATCAGTTGTTTCTGGTTTAGTTCTAGGGGATCATGCTTCCTTCTTAGGTGCCCTCACTTCAATTGGAATTGCTTTAGGATACATGCTTCTATTCTTTATTGTGGCTAGAAAGGCTACACCGTTATTAAATAAATTGCTCAATATTAGTTCAGATGAAATTTTCATTATTGTGGTATTTGCTTCGTTATTCTTTATTGCAGGTTTCTCAGAAACAATTCACGTTGCCGAGGCAATTGGAGCACTTCTTTTAGGATTAGTTTTCTCTGAGACAGAGCATAGTGACAGAATTGAACATCTTGTTGTTCCATTTAGAGACTTTTTCGGAGCTATTTTCTTCTTCAGTTTCGGATTAAGTATTGATCCGTTCTCATTGGGCGGAGCGATATGGTTAACATTAGGTGCTGTCCTTCTTACAATTATCGGTAACTTTGTTGCAGGTATGATTGCAGGGCGACAAGCTGGATTATCTCATAAAGCGTCAACAAATATTGGATTAACAATCGTTTCAAGGGGAGAATTCTCCATCATTATGGCCAATATCGGTATCGCCGGTGGTTTAATGTCAGTACTAAAGCCATTCTCGGCACTATACGTGCTTATACTATCGATTTTAGGTCCACTTCTGACGAAAGAGTCAAAGAATGTATATAAATTTTTAAATAAAATCTTTAAGTGGGATACGAAGACTAACTGAATAAAACAATGATTGTAGAAAAAGAATCTATGCTGACATAGATTCTTTTTTTATTGTCATTTTTCAAAAGGAGAAAGAGTATGTTTAATATTTTACAGATTGTGGCATACATATAGGAAAAGGAGTTTGGAAAGGGGATTATAGAAAAATGGAACTCCAGTTTCAAAATGTATATCAACAGGTGGAGAATTGGTATGTGTTGGATTCGGAGCTTCCTTGGGATGTCAAAAGGCTTAGAGATGATTTGTTTTCATTGATTGAAGTATGTAAAACGCCAGTTATTTTTTGTGATACGTGTGATGCGAATCATGTGCTTCTATCATTAGGAGAAGAAGAAGAGGAATTTTTATTCCCAGTAGGTGGTTTTTATCATAAAGAAAAACAATTAATTTTCGTTTGCATATGGGAAGAGTATGAGCAAGTGCTCAAAACACTACTGCATGAATTTCGCCATGCGATGCAGCATAAGAGCGAAGTATTGTATGTTGGAAGTGAATTGTACGAAGATAGATGGATTGAGAAAGATGCGAGGAAGTTCGCGGAAAGGAAGTTAGATGAATATAAAAGTAGAAGGTTAATGTAAAGCATAGTGGAGAAATAGCACTGTGCTTTCTTTGTTATTTACTAAAAGTAAGTAATTGACTTTTATAAAGTTTAGTCCTAAACTAATGGTATGAAATGAGCGAGGTGATAGAATGAAAACAGAAGATAGACTTGGATTACTATTATGGTTTCGTTTATCACGTTTTTATAACAAAAGTATTCGTGAGACGAATCAGCATTTGAAAGAATGGAATGTATCTGCTGCTCAGTTTGATGTACTTGCTCAAGTTGGAGGGCATAATCGTCTAACGCAGCAAGAGCTTGGAAATAAACTATTTGTTACGAAGGGAAATATCACGCAGCTTTTAAATAAAATGGAGCAGCTAGAGTGGATTCGTCGTGAACAAGAAGGTACTACAAAATATATTTCGTTAACAGAAAAGGGAAAAGCTTTATATGAAGAAATCGTCCCGCCTCAAGAAACATTCCAAGCGGAGCAGTTTCAAAATTTAAATGTAGAAGAACAACATCAATTATTACAATTACTAAAAAAATTACAGTGAGAAAAATTTTTGAAATAAATCTTGGATTCGAGATAATATGAGGTGAAGGATATGTTTAGAAAAGTTGATCATAAAAATATGGGAAGAGCAAATCACGGTTGGCTAAATACACATTTTCATTTTTCATTTGCGAATTACTATAACCCAAATAACATGAACTTTGGAGCATTGCGTGTAATTAATGATGACCTAGTAGCACCGCAAACTGGTTTTGATATGCATCCGCATCGCGATATGGAAATCATTTCGTACGTTGTAGATGGTGCTTTAACACATGAGGATAGCATGGGGAACCGCGGAACAATTGAGCGAGGACATGTTCAATATATGAGTGCTGGCACGGGTGTATTTCATAGCGAGCATAATTTAGGAAATGAAACACTACGTTTATTACAAATTTGGATTTTACCAGATCGTGCGGATCATAAACCAAACTATGGTGAGTTTACATTTGATTGGAGTAAGCGTGAAAATGAATGGTTCCATATGGTATCTCCAGTAGAAGGAGAGGCACCAATTCGTATTCACCAAGATGCAAATTTATATTCTTTATCGTTAGATGCCGGAAAAGAAATTCATTTTCCTGTGCGAGAAGGCCGTCAATTGTATCTTGTTCAAATTGAAGGAAGTAGTGTAATAAATGGGGAAAGTCTTGTTATGCGTGATGCAGCAGAAGCAATAGAAGAAGATATTCATATTGAAGCGAAAGAGCAATCACACTATTTAGCAATTGAGCTAAAAAAATAACAAAATGTTTATAAAAAAAGAGGACACCTGATAGGGTGTCCTCTTTTTGCGTGGAATTATCTGAAAAATGTTTCTCAAATTTTTGGAAGAGGTATCAGGGTAAAGATTCAGAATTTTATAAAAGTGTCAAAAATCTTTATGGGAATGGGGAATGTTATAGTGAAAAAGCAAGTCATTTCATCAGCATTAGCGTTAACTGTTATAGCCGGGGGATTTGGAACATTTGGAGCAACGACAACGAAAGCGGAAGAACAAAAAATTCAATATCATCAAGAGTTTAAAACACCTGCATACATAGGTGAAGAATGGAAAGCACCGGAAGGACTAGATAAAAAAGAAACGGTCTTTCAATATTTAGAGAGTAAGAAAGATATGTTTAAATTAGCAGGGAATATTGATAAACACTTCAATATCGTTGGGGAAGAAAAAGACGCTGAATCTGGCACAACACACGTGAAATTAGTTGAGAAGCATAATAACATTCCTGTGTATGGTTCAGATCAAACTGTTACACTTGATAAAGAAAATAATGTAAAAGCATTCTTCGGACAAGTTATTCCGAATTTAGATGATAAAAATATTCCTGCGTTTGCAAATATTAGTGCAGAGCAAGCAGAAACGATTGCAAAGGCAGATATTGAAAAAGAAGTTGGTAAAGTAAAGAATTATGACGGTGTGAAAAAAGATTTATTTGTATATGAAAAAGATGGAAACTACTATCTTGCCTATTTAGTTAAAGCATCGATTTCAAAACCAGCTCCAGGCTATTGGCATTATTTTGTTGATGCAACGAATGGAAATGTGATTGAGAAATATAACGCTGTAGATAACATTACAGGATTTGGTTACGGCGTATTAGGCGGTAGACAATCATTTGAAATTGCTCAAGATACGAAAACAGGAGAATTCAACTTATTTGATGGTAAACGAGGACAAGGTATCCATACATTTGATGCGGAGAATATGGACGAAAACTGGTTTAATTTATTCTCGCAAATTCTTGGATATACAGGAGAAGAAGTGAAGAGTAAATCTAAGTTCTTCGAAGATAAAGCGGCAGTCGATGCGCATGTAAATGCAGGAAAAGTATATGATTACTACAAAAAGACGTTTAATCGTAACTCTTTCGATGATAAAGGTGCGAAGCTTATTTCGACTGTTCACGTTGGAGAAAGCTGGAATAACGCAGCTTGGAACGGTGTACAAATGATGTATGGTGATGGCGATGGTAAAACATTCATTCCATTATCTGCTGGGCTTGATGTTATCGGTCACGAATTAACGCATGCTGTAACTGAACATACAGCAAATCTTGTTTATAAAAATGAGTCAGGTGCGTTAAATGAATCGTTATCTGATATTATGGGTGTCATGGTTGAGAAGAAGAGCTGGGATTTAGGTGCTGACATTTATACACCTGGGAAACCTGGTGATGCACTTCGTTCTCTGAAAGATCCAGCATCTATTCCAAATCCATTAAAGCCAGGTGAAGGTTACCCAGATCATTACAATAAACGCTACACTGGAACAGCTGATAATGGCGGCGTTCATATTAACAGTAGTATTAACAATAAAGCTGCATACTTAGTATCTGATGGCGGCGAGCATTACGGCGTGAAAGTAACTGGAGTAGGCCGCGAAGCGACAGAAAAAATTTATTACCGTGCTCTTACGAAATATTTAACTGCAAACTCTGACTTTAAGATGATGCGTCAAGCTGCTCTGCAGTCAGCTGAAGATTTATATGGTAAAAACTCTAAGGCTGTACAAGCTGTTACGAAAGCTTATGATGCAGTAGGCGTAAAATAAGGCGAAACTTCAATCATTACATGTACCTAGCGGAAAAAAAGAGCTCTAACAATATTATATTGTTAGAGCTCTTTCTATTTAGTCGCGAATACCTAATGCGATTTTCGCCATACGTGACATGCGTTCTTTAGACCAGGGCGGATTCCAAACGACATTTACTTCTATTTCATTGACTTCAGGTACATTCGTTGATAATACTTTTTTAACGTCTGATACAATTTGCCCAGCCATTGGACAACCGATAGAAGTCATCGTCATTGTAATGACAGCATTATTATTTTCATCTGCTGTAACGTCATAAACTAATCCAAGGTTGATAATATCAACACCTAGTTCAGGGTCAATAACAGCTTCTAAGTTTGTATATAACTTTTCTTCAAATGCTTGTTGTGACATGTGTAGCACCCCCTGCATAATTAATGATATCGATTCTCATTATAACGGAAATGTACATAATGTGCAGGAAATGAGCTCAAAAAAAGATCCCTTTTGGAAGAGGAATCTTTTTGGAATGTCTATTCAGTTTTAAAATGAGATACGAGTTGATCTAATTCTTCAACTGTTTGTTTCATTTGTCTAGCGGTTTGTGTCATCTCATTCATCGTAATGACTTTTTGCTCAGCAGAGTGTGCTGTTGCCGCTGTTTCACTAGATACTTCAGTCGAAATAGAAGCGATGTTATTCAGTGAAGCGTTCATTTCTTCAGCGCTTGCAGCCATTTCCTCAGCAGTTGCTGAGATGTCTTGCATTTGAGTAGATACTTTATTTACTTGTTCTACAATCGTTGTGAAAGAATTGCCAGCTTCACGAATGACATGAATGCCTTCAAATGCCTCAGAACGACCTTGTGACATCATAGAGCTCGCAGTTTCAGTGTCTTGTTGAATTTGATGTAGTAATTGGTTAATATCTGTTGCTGCTGTTTTAGATTGTTCTGCAAGTTTTCGAACTTCGTCAGCTACGACAGCGAAACCTTTTCCTTGTTCGCCAGCACGAGCTGCTTCGATAGATGCATTTAAAGCAAGTAAGTTTGTTTGCTCTGCGATATTAGAAATAGATTGTACAGCTGTATCAATATATTTCGTGTGAGTGATTAGACGTTCGACCACTTCTGACGTAGCATTTACCGCGTCGTGTATCGTTGTCATTTGTGAAACGGATTTTTGAATAACAGTACTTCCGTCGTTAGCTTGTTCAGATGTAACTACAGCAAGCTCAGTTACAGATGTGGCAGATTCAGCAATACGCTGAACGCTTACTGCCATATCGTCCATTGCAGTTGAGCTTTCTTCCATACTAGAGGCTTGTGATTGAATATTTGCATTTAAGCTAGACATCGAGCTCTGAACTTTTATTGTTGCCTCGCGTGATATATTCGTCTTTTCTAGCATATTTTCAGAAGCGTTTTGCACTTCCACAGATGTTTTTTGAACACGATTGATAATATGTTGTAGGTTTTCTAACATTTTATTAAATGATGTTGCGATCGTACCAATTTCATCATTACTATTTACTTGTAGGCGGGCTGTTAAGTCACCTTCTTGAGATGATAATTCTTTTAGCTTACTATCAATTTGTTGAATTGGTTTAACAAGTTTACCAGAGAACCACCATGCAACAGTGATAGCTACGATAATACAAATAACAAGTGATAAGAAGACAACATATTCAATTTGTAGCGAAGATTGATCAATTTTTTCGATAGATTGATCACGTAACTTGGCTTGTTCGTTACTGTAATTTGTGAAGTCACCAATTACTTTATAAACAGTACCATTTTCTGCATAAGCTACTTGTAAAGCCTCTTCCCACTTTTGTTCTTTTGCAAGAGTGAAAACTTTTTCTTCAATAAATTTTCTCCAAGTGGATCCTGATTCCATTGTATTTTTCATGGACTGAGAAACATTTGGATTAGAAAGAAGTTTATCTTTTGAATCCTCCAGACGTTTACTCATCTCATTAAATTTGTCTAATTCAACTTGATCATGTTGTAATAAATAACCTCTTAAAGCAGAGAGCTGTACTTGATAAGCGTCCCCACGCTCTTTCAATTCTGTTGCCAGAGGGGAAATTTCTTTTTGTAATGCTTCAGCTTGACGAGATTGATCCATGGTAAAGAATAAAATAAAAGCTAAGGCGATGCCAAATAAAGCGCAAATCGTTCCCATCATGAACATTAGTTTTTTTCGAATGCTAATAAAACTCATATGATAAAAAGCCTCCTTTGTGAAATCTTAGTATTAGAATTAATAAATTTAAAAAATTGAAAGAAAGCTTTACTCCATTTGGAACAAAGCTTTCTTCTTTCCTTTAGGAATTATAGCAGACGGAATGAGAGATAGAAAGAGATATTTTAAGATGAAAAAAGAGAGACTGTAAATCTCTCTTTTTAATAATTTGGAGCTCATAGAAATATAAATGAAAGTTTTGCTTTAAACGTTTGTTTTGAAATGAGAAACGAGAACTTCAAGTTCTTGTACAGTCGTTTTCATTTCAGACGCATTTTTAGCAACGATACTCATTTTGTTTACTTGGTCACCAGCCGAAGTTGCTGTTTGTGATGTTTCGGCGGCAACTTCATTTGAAATAGAAGCGATGCTATTTAAAGCTGCATTCATTTCCTCAGAACTTGCGGCCATTTCTTCAGCAGTTGCAGACATTTCTTGCATTTGTGTAGAGACTTTGTTAATGTGGTTAACAATTTCTGAGAATGAAGATCCAGCGGTACGAATGACTGTAATTCCTTCCGAAGCCTCTGACTGACCTTGTGTCATCATTTCATTTGCTATTTTTGTATCTGCCTGAATTTGATGAAGTAAATGGTTAATGTCAGTTGCCGCTAGCTGAGATTGTTCAGCAAGTTTTCGTACTTCATCGGCAACAACAGCGAAGCCTTTTCCATGTTCGCCAGCGCGGGCTGCTTCAATTGAAGCATTTAAAGCGAGTAAATTCGTTTGTTCTGCGATATTAGAAATGGATTGAAGTGCAGTATCAATATGATTCGTATGTGTAATAAGTCGCTCTACTACTTGTGATGTAGCGTTAACAGCTTCGTTAATTGTATGCATTTGTGTAATAGATTTCTCAATGACTTTATTCCCACTATCTGCTTTTTCTGAAGTTGTAACAGCTAGGCTAGTAACAGAAGAGGCGAATTCAGCAATACGTTGAACACTCGTTGCCATATCGTCCATTGCAGTTGAACTTTCTTCAATACTGGAAACTTGTGAGCGAATATTGTGCTCAAGGGCATTCATAGTTTCTTCGGTTTTTGCTGTATTTTCCATAGAAGCAGTTGTTTCGATAAACACATTTTCAGATGCTTCTTTTACACTTGTTGATGTTTGTTGCACTTGTTTTATAATACGTTGTAAGTTAGCGAGCATTTGATTAAATGAATTGGCGATATCACCAATTTCATCTTTACTCGTTACATGAAATCTAGCTGTTAAATCGCCATCTTGAGAGGCTAATTCTTTTAATTTCTCATCAATTTGTCGTATCGGTTTAACGAGTTTACCAGAGAACCACCATGCTAATAAAATAGATGTTAACGTACATGTAATGAGAGAGAAGAAAATAATATATTGAATAAGAGATGAAGAAGACTCTACGTCAGCAATTAATGCGTCACGTTTATCATTTTCTTCATTTGCATATTTAGTAAAACGGCTTAAAAGATCGTTTACATAGTCGGTTTGAGCTAAAGCGATTTTGGATGCTTCGTCCCATTTTCCTTCGCGAGCGAGAGGAAGGACTTCATTATCTATGACGCTTCGCCATTTTGCCCCCATCAAAATCGCTTCTTTCATTCCTTCTGGGAGTTTTTTATCACTTGTTACTTTCTCTCTAGTATCAGCAAGTTTTTTTCCTTCTCGGTTGAATTTATCCAATCCATTTTGATCATGTGACAGTAAATATTCTTGTAAACCGGCAACTTGTGCTTGGAACCAATCACCACGTTCTTTTAAAATTGTTGCTCGTTTTGATACATCATTTTTTAACGTTTCAATTTCGCTTGCTTGGTTCATAGCGAATGAAAGAATAACAATAAGAGCAATACTAAATAAAGAAGAAATGCTTAAGAGTGTGAACAGTAGTTTTTTTCGAATACTAACATATTTCATCGTTACCCCTACCTTTAAAAACTATTTATTATAATTTATAAATATTAAGAACGACATTAATAAAAACATCATTATGAAGTTATTAATCTGTTCAATGAAAATTATAGCAGATAATGGAAGATGGCAGATTGATATGAGCAAATGTTCTTAAAATGTATACATTTGTATATCAAAAAGTTCATAAATAAAAATTAGAAATGCTATTGTAATTTGAAATAACATCATGTATACTTCTAATTAGTTGATAACGATTATCAATATCAACTGTAACATTACTCTTCGTTATGTTGGTCATACCCCTTTTTGACGACGTAAGTCAGAGACGAAATGTTGAAATATCTTGTGTCCTATTCTACAGAATTATGGTAATCTCCAACCTCAACTTATATGCGTAAGCATGCAAAAAGGATCCTATCCGTGAAGGGATCCTTTTTTGTATGCTGTCGCAATTAATGTATATAAACCAGGCACACGTTCTTCAATTCCTTCCGGTGCAGTAGAAGGGAAGACCCATCTTTGATGCGCCCCGTGTTCTTCAGCTAGTTTTTCAATTTTAAAACGTTCTTCTGCAAGGGTTGTAATAATTTCTCCTAGCGTCCAGCGACGGATGGTTGTTTTAGGTAATGCTTCTTTCTGCGCTTCTGTAAGAAGGATGCTATAAGCCACATCATCTTCAATCAATTCTTCATCGAAATAATTTCCGTTAGCCCGAAATGATGGGTGGTCTACTCCTAGTAATTTCGTGTAAACAGGATGATAGTCACGAAGGATAAGCGTTCCACCTCCTTTAAGTAAGGTAGTAATTTTTTGAAAGAGCGGTTTTAAATCTAAAAAATAGTGGAGTACACCAAGTTCCAGCAATACGATATCAAATGATTCGGAGAGCTGCACATTTAATACATCAGAAACGACATACTGGATAGAGACTCCTGCTGCTTCCGCAAGTTCATTTGCATATTTTGCATTACTTGCTGAAATATCGACAACTGTTACGTCAGCTCCTAAAAGGGCGAGAGCAACGGCTTTATTTCCTTTTGACCCGAGTAAATTAATGATACGTTTTCCTTTTGGAGATTGTATGTAAGGTAAATAGTGATCTACTTCGCGCACGGGATCTGCCATAAGCTTTTTCGCATAATCGGCTGGCGCCCCGTGGCGATTCGTCCAAGCTTCATAAGCAGCTGCATTCCAGCTTTTTTCATTACGTGTGCTTAGTTGTTTTTGATTCAATCGTATCACTCCTTTTGTGAACGTATAGTTATTCGGCAGGGGGATGGGATTTCCTTTTCTTTCTGAATAAAAGTTTGATTTTTCTGTGATTAAGTCGTACAATACTTGTTATACGTAAAAGCGTTGAAAAGGAAAAGTAGGATGAACACATTCTTTCCAGAGAGCTTCGGTAGCTGAGAAGAAGCAAGAATATTCATTTGAACAATGGCCTTTGAGCTTCGTCCTGAACTTATCAAATGATAGTAGTAGGCGGCGACGAGAGTTGGTACTCGTTATCAAAACCACAGTATAAGAGCATATAGCTCCGTACTTGTTAAGGCTAATTATGTGAGTAATTGGCGAAATAAGGTGGTACCGCGACTGTTTATACAGCCCCGCCCTTATCTTTTTTAAGATAAGGGCGGGGCTTTTTTATATTTAAAAGGAGGAATGTAAGATGAGTATTTTTATTGGAGGCGCTTGGCCGTATGCAAATGGTTCGTTACATCTTGGACATATTGCGAGTTTGTTACCTGGAGATATACTAGCACGTTATTACCGGGCAAAAGGTGAAAATGTGTTGTACGTTTCGGGAAGTGATTGTAATGGAACGCCAATTGCAATTAGGGCAAAACAAGAAGGTGTGACGGCGAAGGAAATTGCTGATAAGTATCATGAAGAATTCCAGCGATGTTTTCGTAGCCTTGGTTTTACGTATAATTGCTATACACGTACAGATAGTGAGCATCATCATGAAACTGTTCAAAATGTCTTTTTACGTTTATTAGAAGAAGGCTATATTTATAAAAAAACGGTGGAACAAGCGTATTGTGAAACGTGTACGCAGTTTTTACCTGATCGTTATGTAGAAGGCATTTGTCCACATTGCCATGAAGCAGCAAGAGGAGATCAATGCGATGCGTGTTCAGCTATTTTAGATCCACTCGATTTGTTAGAAAAGAAATGTAAATTATGTGGTAGTACACCGTCCGTGCAGGAAACAGAGCATTTTTATTTTGCATTGCATACATTTCAGGAGCAAATCAAAACGGCTGTAGAAATCGCAAAGCAAGAAGGAACATGGCGCGACAATGCGATTCAACTAACAGAGAGATATGTTAAGGAAGGTTTATTAGATAGGGCTGTATCACGTGATTTACCAATTGGGGTACCAATTCCAGTAGAAGGGTATGAGGATAAGAAAATTTACGTATGGATTGAAGCTGTGACAGGATATTATTCAGCGAGTAAACATTGGGCTGAAGAAACAGGAAATGATGATCAAGAGTTTTGGGATAGAGAAGCGAAAACATATTATGTGCACGGAAAGGATAATATTCCGTTTCATTCCATCATTTGGCCAGCGGTATTACTTGGAATAGGAGAAGGAGCAATTCCTCATCATATCGTTTCGAATGAATATTTAACAGTTGAAAAAAGAAAATTATCTACAAGTAAAAACTGGGCAGTATGGGTGCCGGACATATTAGAACGCTATAATCCAGATGCTATTCGTTACTTTTTGACAGTCAATGCACCAGAAAATCGTGATACTGATTTTTCATGGCGTGAATTCATTTACAGTCATAATAGTGAATTGTTAGGTGCATACGGAAACTTTGTGAACCGGACATTAAAGTTTATTGAAAAATATTATGGTGGTATCGTGCCGCAGGGGAGTATTGATGTAGAGCTGAAAGATAAAGTAGAAGGATTATATAAAAATGTAGGAGAAGCAATTGAGCAAACTAAATTTAAGGTGGCGCTAGAAACAATATTTGATGCAGTACGTTTTGCAAATAAATACTTTGATGAGAGGCAGCCTTGGAAACAAAGAGAAGATGATCCAGTTTCATGCGAAGAAACGATTTATAACTGTGTGTATCTTATCGCTAATTTTGCAAATCTCCTTGAACCGTTTTTACCATTTTCAAGTGAAAAAGTTAGAAACGCATTATCGATCGGGAACCGAAATTGGGAACCTCAACATACGTTGCCGAATAGAATCGATAGTGTGCAGCCACTATTTGAACGAATCGATGTAAAACAAATTGAGCATGAGGTAGAGAAGTTACATGGAGCGGTAAAGTGAGATAGAGAAAAAGAAAAACAAAAAGACCTTTCAAATACATGAAAGGTCTTTTTGTTATGCAGTAGGATTCTCTTTCTTATCCTTTAAGAAGAAAAGCACAGCAAGGATTACGAGAATAATAGCTGCAATATCATATGTTATTTTGAATGTAGTATTAAAGTTTAAGTACTCTACTAAAGGAGTTTTGACTGCCCCAGCATATATGCAAATGGGAATGAGGAGCAAATCGTAAAATTTCTTTTCTTTCATATATCTTATTAGGAAGAAGATACACATAATGGCAAAAAAGGCTACGCTTAAAATAGTCATTTATACCTCCAAATAGATTTGAAATTATACCACATTGTAACTATATTTACATTTATATGCAAGTTTCTATTTTCACGCACTATGCACGCTACTATGTTTCTTTTCTTTCCTAGCTGTAAGTAGCTGAGGGGTGAAAATCCCAAGTAGTATAAAGATTATTCCAATCCACTGCATGAATGTTACGACTTCATGCACAAGTGTAATAGAAGCGATAATGGCCGTTGGTAATTCAGCTGCTCCTAGTATTGTACTAAGTCCTGTTCCTACTTTCGGTACGCCAATTGAAAAACAAATGACGGGTACGACAACACCGAACAATCCGAGGAAGAAAGCATATTTCCAAAGACCCGCTTGCAGGGCACCATCCGTTAAAAAGGTTGGCGGGAAGAATAGGCATACGATAAGAGTAGCACTTGTTGTCATAAGAAAGCTTTTCGTATAAGGCGGAACTTCTGTAGCAACGCGCCCACTTGCAAAAACATAGAATGAAAAAGAAACAGCGGCTAATAGTCCAAAGATAATCCCTTTCGTAGAAAAACTTTGTCCGAGGCCTTCAAATACACCACCTGCAAACAATGTACCAGCAAATAAAATAAGGATAGATATGATCTTATCGCGGCTTGGAAATGTTCGATTTGCGATTGCTTCAATGAATACACCAATCCATGTGAACTGGAAAAGTAGGACAACAGCGATAGATGCGGGTAATTCTTCTACAGAAATAGCGTAGAAGATACCAGTCATACTCATTGTTGTACCGACTGTTAGTAAGGAAAAGAATTGCTTTTTTGTTACTTTATGACGTGAAACGAAAAGAACGAGCAGAAGAAGCCCGATCCATCCGAAGACATATTGTCCCCCTAATAGTTGATGTGCTGAAAATCCATCAATGAATCCGAGTTTGAAAATAGTTGAAAGTACGCCGTAGCTACAAGCTCCGAATAAAACAAGTAATGAATACTTAAATTTTTCCATGAAAATCCTCCTTTTAAATAATAAAAAACGCCCGCTATCCAAATAAGGATAACGGGCGAACGAAACAGAGTAAGATACTCTACAAAATTCCGCCACTCATACGAAGTATGAATTTGGGATATGAAATTGTAGTAGATTTTTACATTGCTTTTGGGAATACAATAGAACATTTTACACCTTGAGGCGTGTTTTGTATCCCATAAGGAAATTGATGTTTATCTAGTATTTGTTTTACAATGTATAACCCAAGACCACTACCTTGTACTAAGCCATGTTTGTCAGGGTTTGCGCGATAGAATGGCTCAAATAGATGGGCAAGTTTATCCTCATCTATTTGTGAACCTGTATTTAATACTTCTAATGCGTAACCGTTAGGCTTTTCATAAAGCTTTATATATACATGCTGATGGTCAATTGTATAATGAATTGCATTTGAAATAATGTTAAAAATAGCAGTTTGAATAAATTTAGGATCAGCTAAAACCTGTACATCTTGTTTAATGTTAGATTGAACATTTAATTGCTTTACAGATACGAAATAATCAACTTTCTTCATAACATCTTCAATAATATTAGTTAGTGAGATAACTTTTAAATCAGGTTTAAATTGAGGGTTTTGTATTTTGGATAATTCCGACATTTTTTCCGTTAATATGTTAATGTCTTGCATCATTTCATAGGAACGTTTTAAATATTTATCTCTATCTTTATAAGCTCCAATTCCGTGAATCATGCCATCTAGTTGTCCCATAACGGCTGCAATTGGTGTTTTTAATTCATGGGAAACCATAGACATAAATTCTTTACGAGATTGTTCTAATTGTTGCTCCTTTTTGAGTTCATTTCTTAAATCTTGATTGCTTGTATGTAAATTCTTCACAATATTTGGTACTTGTGAAGCAGCTACTTGTAAATTAAAATCTGTTTGATCAGTATTTTTGTTAAGTAGCTTTTTATCTGAGAAATCAAGATTCATAATATCTTTTAAAGCATCACTCATAAATTGAAAAGGTTTAGCAATTAGTTTTGCATAAATTAAAGATCCGAGCAAAGATAATGCAAGCATTGTCGCGCCAATATTTGGAGCTAACTGCTGCAGTGCATCTGTTAATTTTGGATCATCTTGTGCATCATTTGGTTTACTTGCTGCATTTTGTTTATGTAAGGCATCATTAGTAGCGACTTGCTTTTCCGTTTCTGTAAGTGGAGCAGAAGTGCTATTTTTCCTCGGAATATTTTGAGCATGTTCTTTTGCTTTTGCAGTTTGGCTAGGCTGCAAAAGGTGATTGATAGCTGTAGAGAGTGATTTATAATCTATAATAGAAGATTGGAAATTAAAAATGTCTCCCTGTGATACAGCTTTATTTTGATTCATTTTACTTTGGTCGTTTTGTTTGTCTGAATCCGCTTGTTCTGTAGACAGCGCTCCATTTTCTTTTGCAAAACGTTCTTTATCATAGTTTGAAGCTAGAAAATAAATAATTTGATAAAGACAAAGTGATAAAAGAATACAAAACAATAAGGTTTTGATGAAAATATTTTTGGTGATGTTGTCTGTGCTACGATTCGATTTTGTAGCCAATGCCTTTCACCGTTTTAATATAAGGAATCCCTAATTTTTTTCTTAAGTTTTTAATATGTGTATCTATAACTCTTACATCACCATAATGTTCATAGCCCCATACCTTATTCAGCAAATCACTTCTTGATAATACTTTTCCCCGATTTTGCAGTAAAGTATAAATAATTTCAAATTCCTTTGTTGTTAATTCAATTTGATTACCATGAACATAAGCGGCATATGCTGTAGAATTTAACATCAATTCACGGAATTGTAGTATAGTTGCAGTTTCTGCTTCCTTCGTTGCTGCCCTTCTTAATACAGCTTCTACACGTTTAATAAATACGGTGTAATGGAACGGTTTCGTAATATAGTCATCAATACCTAATTCAAATCCTTTAATTTCACTTTCTTCATTATGTAAGCCTGTTAACATAATAATCGGTACATCAGATTGTCCTCGCATAATTTTACAAATACTATAGCCATCTATATCTGGTAACATCACATCAAGGAGGACAAGATCGTATGAATTTTTTTGGAAAAGAAGTATACCTTCTGTTCCAGCGCCAACGACATCAACGGTAAAGCTTTGTGCCATTAGAAATTCACGAATCAGTTCTTGTATATCTGGGTTGTCTTCAATCACCAGTATATGCGTCATAGTAACACCTCCTAAATAACGCTTTTTACTGCAATATTCGAATTCATCATTTTTGAATGACTCAGATTGTTTATACATATAATAAGCCCCCGCTATAAAATAATCATGAAAGTAGCAAGGGGAGTTGTTTTAGCGAAACTGAATATTTCAGAATTACAGTAATTCTATTATAGTATGTATCGTAAAATTTATAAAATATTATAACTGTATAATTTTAATATCCATGTTTATCAATGTTTTGAAGTTGCTTGTACAATCTATTCCATTATATATGTAAATACAGTTGTTTTGCTACTGTAAATGAAGAAATAAAATAAGCCAAGACATAAAATTCTTGGCTACGGGTAAATCGTGTTGTTAGGTTATTTTACAGTGACAGTAGCCTGCTGTGGAATACGCTCAAATAACCAGTGTATATCATTGTTATACATACGAATACAACCTAGTGTTGTCCACTTGCCGATTGCCTGATTATTGTTCGTACCATGAATTGCATAAGTTGTTCCGTAAGTTCCAGCCATATTTAAGCCTAGCCAACGGTCACCAAGTGGATTACGTGGGTCGCCGCCTTTAATTTTTCCTGTATAGTAAGGACGGTTTTTAATTTTATTAACGATTTGAAAAGTACCTTTAGGTGTAGGTGTACCTGCTTTTCCAGTAGCGACAGTAAAACTCTTTATAAATTTTCCGTTTTGATAATAATCCATTTTATTTAACTGCGTGTTTATAACCAGTTGATCTTTCGTTGTAGCTGCCTCCGCAGCTGTAAACGGGATACTTAAAAATCCTAATGATAATAGGGCGCTTAATAATAATTTTTTCATCATTATTCTCCTTTTACTATTGTAATAGTCTTACATACAATGAACTTGTAATCCTCGTAATGTTTGATTTACATTCTCATCTAATGTTTCAAAGAAACTAGTAATTTTGGTATTATGTTTGTTGTTTTTATCAATAAGTAATCTTTCATTTAGTAAAAGTTCCCCATGTAGTCCAAAACTTTGAACTTGAATATTTAATTCATCTTCAGTTTCAGAAATAATTGGTAAGAAATAGTGGAAAGCTTTCGTTGGAATGATGTAACTTTTGCCAATCATGCTTTCTTGATTTGAATTAATCCATTTTTTCGTAACAATCTTAATGTTCTTTTTTGAAACGATAAAAGACAGTGTTGTAGATTTTGTTAAACTTACGTCAAATTCACTTGTTTCGCATATGTGCAAATTAAAAACGGTTTCATTTTGATGAGATTCAATATTTGTATTAATAAAATCATGCATTTTATAAGCTTCCATTTCTTATTCACCCTTTTTTCAATTTCGAAAAGCGATTTATATTTATTCAAAATAATGTTTAGTCATATATTAGTTAAATTTTTCAACAAATTCCGATATAATCTTACAATATGTATATGTAGCTAATATGAAGTTAGTATGAGTTTGTGGTGGTTTTTTATTGAGAACAAAATAAGGTGATTTCTAAGTGTTAAAAAATGGATAAAAAATGTATATTAGTGCCTTTGTATCGTCCGATATATAGTTGTTAGCTCGTTTTAAAACGATAATGGTTAGCAGCAAATAATGAACGGAAAACTTTAGTGTGAGCCTTACAAAAATGTAATAAAAATGTAAGCTATTGTGATAGTTATTTCGACAATTTTTTTATACAATAATGGTAAGAAGTTGTACGTGATTGAAAGGAGAGATGACATGGAATGGGTTCATGAATTATTTCAGCAGTACGGGTACTATGTTGTACTTGTTGGTTTGCTGTTAGAATATATTGCACTTCCGTTTCCGGGAGAACCGACGTTAGCATATGCGGGATTTTTAGCACAGAAGGGTGATTTAAGTTTACCGATCTTAATTATCCTATCCTTTATTGGGACAAGTGTAGGAATGACAATTCAATACTTTTTAGGAAATAAATTAGGTATGCCCTTTATTCAAAAGTATGGGAAATACGTATTTTTAACACAAAGAAAAATCGACTTAACAAGAATGTGGTTTGATAAGTATGGATACTTCCTGATTTTTATCGGTTTCTTTATTCCTGGTGTACGTCATTTTACAGGATACTTTGCAGGAATTATTAACTTACCATTCCGTCGCTTTGCAATTACAATTTACTCAGGTGCTCTATTTTGGGTATCATTCTTCTTAATCGGTGGTTACTGGTTAGGTGGCAACTTACATGATATTTTTGGAGTGTTAGAAGGTCATATCGGTAAAATCATTTTTGGAGTGCTTGTGATTGTAGTAGTTACGTTAGGAGTTCGTTTCCGCAAACAGTTAAAACGAGCATTCTTACAAAACGCAAGTTAATATGAAATCCATTCTATGTCAAAATTTAGGAAGGCAGTGCAGATGCACTGCCTTTTTTATTTTATGTTCCAATTTATTTTCAACTTTCCTTTTAACTGGTTTCCACTAACTATAATGTAATACGTTCCGGTCTTAATTGCAGCGAAATGGTATGTATTAGGACCGTTTGAAGCTAAATAATTTTCTTCCTCTTGAAATTCACTAGCCATTTTGATATCCCCCATGTAGCCATTTGGATTTTCAGCTCGTGATTCAATCGTGAATTCTAATATGTCCCCTCGTTTTAGTTTAATGGGGACTTTATGTTTACCATTAAAATGTTGAAAAGATGCTTCGAAAGAGTTATCTGTTTTTGTTTCGACCCATTGTTCTTTTGATGTTCCAAACTTTTCTATATCTATTAAGTTGATTGTGATAAATATAATAAGCATAATGCCTGGCACGACATATTGTATCCACTTAAATTTTGTTGCTATAACTGTACATAAATAGAAAAAAAGAGAACATATTGCTCCAATTGATCCGAGAAATAAGAACTGTATTAGACTAGCTTCTTTAAATATTAGGAATGGAAGAGAAAATAAATAGCCGCAAAAAATATAAAGGCACAATGTCTTCAGTCTTGTATGTGTTTTTAATTTCAATTTATCGATGCAAATAGAACAAAAAATTGCATATGCCGCAAGAATAGGAACGAAGGGAACATATAGTAGTTCTCGTAATCCAGCTAAGAAACTATATAATGTTTGTTGACTAGTTGTTAAGAGAAGCGTGCTAATAAGTAATAATAACAAAAAAGCCGCTGTAAGTTTGGTAAAAATGTAAGAAAAGGTAGATGTTTTCTTCATATGGAATCTCCTTTGTTTAATATTTCACATTCATTATATAAGTTATTTTCATCATAATACATCTTTATTTTTGTCAATTATTAACGTCAAAATGACAATTATAATTGACAACAATAAGGATATTATTTACAATTTTAATTAAATAAATGAAAAAGAGGGAAGACATGAAGCTTCAAAATCGAGTGAGGGAATTGCGAGCAAAGCATCGTGTATCACAAGGGGATTTAGGGAAAGCGATTGGATCATCGAGGCAAACAATTAGTTTAATTGAACGCGGGGATTATGCACCATCTATTGTATTGTCGTTAAAAATCGCACAAATTTTCAATGTACCGGTGGAGGAAATATTTATGTTAGTGGAGGGGGAAGAGGACGATGAAGAGTAAACGAAAAAAACAATTTGATTTTGTGGGGAAAATATCATTAAGCATGATGGGTGGCTTTTTAACAACGTATGTAGCTTTAAATTTACTCTCGGATGAACCGAGAAAATTATCATCTAATACATTTATAGGTGTATGTACTATTTTTGGAATCTTAATGATGTATTACACTTGGAAGAATACACGTATGTTAGCGGAGGCTCGCGATGAGGAAGAGAGCGTACAAGGCAGAAAATTAGGCATTATAAGTATATATTTACGTGTAGGTGATATAGTTACGCAGGCATGGTTTGTATATGCGGTTATTGCATGTAGACGTGCACTGTTACAGGATACAAATGTTTCATTTGCAGTGTGGAATTTAGTAGCTTCTATTGTTTGTTTAACCACTGTAGTGATTAGCGGGCTCATAACAAAAAATCATTATAATAAGCTATATCCTGAACAAGGTGTAACATATATGGAATCTATGAAAATGTGGACGAAAAACGCAGACGAAGGATTAAAACATATTGTGCATGAGGCTGGATATAAAGCGTATGAATTTACGAATACAATATTGGCATATGTATGGTGGGCTGCCGTTATATATACAGCGGCTAGTGATATCGATTTTGTATTAATTGGCTTAATCTCATTTATTTGGATATTGCATCTTGGAAAATTCATGTACGAAATGCAGAGAAAAATGATTTATTAAGGGGAGAAAAAGGTGGATATTTTAAGAAGGCCAGCTGGTTCTATGACGGTGGCGTTAGTTTTGTCCATTTTATACGGAGTAATCCGAACTGAGAAATTAGAAGTAATGTTGGATATATGGGCATTATTGGCTATTTTTCTGTTAGTGGTGATCATTCATGAGTTAGGACATGTCATATTCGGCATAATAGGTGGTTTGACATTTAAATTTATGACAGTAGGGCCTATTACTGTTCAAAAAGAGAAGGGGAAAGTACGTATTCGAGAAAATAAATTATGGGCGTACTTCGGAGGCGTGGCAATGTTAATACCGCCTTCTATAGTAACACCGAACCTTTCGAAAAAATGGGC
The DNA here is from genome assembly GCF_022095615.2 of Bacillus thuringiensis. Lineage (NCBI taxonomy): Bacteria > Bacillati > Bacillota > Bacilli > Caryophanales > Bacillaceae > Bacillus > Bacillus thuringiensis. The sequence goes on along the minus strand of NZ_CP155559.1, from coordinate 4,746,234 downwards.
ATGGATGACTTTAGGTGGACCAATTACAAGTTTACTATTTGGTATTACTTTTGGTTACATATACATGGTGAGTTATTATCAATATCTGTTATATTTTTCTGTTTTCCATTTTATAATTTTTGCGGTTACAATCGTACCGATAAAAGGAACGCTTATGAGCGATGGTATGCAATTTCTTATTTTAATTAAAGATGATGAAAAGGCGAAGCAGCATGTATATAATATTCAAGTATCAAGTGAGTTATTTAGTTATAAGAGGCCGGAAGATTGGGATAAGAGATTAATAGAACTTAGTGAGGAAAAATTAAAAGAGGATAAAAGTATAAGAGATATAATGAGCGGACTTATGCTCGTTTTTTATTCTAGAGCTGATCAAGAAGGAATGGAAAGAGCGATACCATATATAGAGCCAATTGTTCAATTACCTGTAACGAAGGAAAATAAATATTTCGTTAGTAGTTTTCATAGTTGGTATCTTTTATACAAAGCTCTTTATCAGATGGATAGTTTTTCTCTGCAAGAAGCGAAGGAACATGGGAAGGCCATTACAAAAATAGACTTACATGGGTATTATCGCACACAAGGAATTGTTAAATATTTAGAGGGCGACAGGGAAGCGTCCCGCACTTATATGAGAAAAGCGGATAAAGAATTAAAGAGTGCCGAGAAGAGTGAGATAGGATATTTACAATTAGAAAGAGAATGGTTGGAGCAGTTGAAGGTGAGGGTATCTTACGATGGGTGAGGTATCCTCTTTTTTATATGTCATCTTATGCCGTTCCATAAATAGCCTGGTGCGAGTAAAATGAGATAAGAAGAGCAAAGCTTGGAGGAAGTAAATATGGAAATTTTATCGATTATTTTGATAGTCTTGCTCATTTATGTTGTTTTTAAAGTGGCATATGTAGCATTAAAGATACTCGCGATACTATTAATTATCTTTTTAATCGTAGAGTTCGGCAGTAAGTTGCTTGGGGGATAGGGTATGTTGTGCGTTTTGAGTGTCGAAGCGTCGATATAATGAAAAAATCGCTGATATAAGTGGAGAAATGAACGATATATTTGAAAACTCGTTGATATATTTAAGTGAATACGAAGTGGGGTATGTGGAAAAGAAGTTACCGTGGGGTAGCTTCTTTTTATTGTGGTGACGGGATCTGCAAAACAACATAAAAAAAGCTGGAAGAATATCTTCCAGCTTACGAGTTACTTTCAATTTGGCGACCGTTTTCTTCTTCATTGTCTTGTAATAGGTTGAATACGTCTGCTAGGCAGAATGCAATGAACCAAGTCCATAGACCGTGGAAGAAAGCTGAGCTTAATTGAAGTGGTAATGTATAGTTAGTCATTGAGTAGGAAATACATCCACCAACGATTCCGATCATTGTTAATAACATTGTTTTTTGCGCATTTTCTTCTGGATTGAAGAGGAAGTAAATGTATCCACCTAAAATTGAAGCGCTTACAAGTGTTTCGATTCCATTAAAAATAATATTCTCTCCAAGCTGAGTGTTTGTCCAGAAGCAGATTGTTCCGCCGATAATAGCAAACAGGACAGCTATTGTATATCTTATATATTGATTCATATGTTCATCTCCTTATGTAATAAGATGATTTGGAAGTCAAAAAGGTAGGTATAGTATATTGAAGTGAATTTTAGTTGTACGTATCTTTTTTATAAAAAGATCATTGAAGAGTGATCGGTTGTTTAAACCGTTACGTGTATGGTGTTTGAAATATACCCGACTGCTCGTTTCTTTTTGCTTGTAAAATAAGAGAAACTTCCAAGTCTATATACTCTTTTTTTGTGAGTCTGCTTTCATTATAACACATTTAGTGTCACAATAATAGAATTATCTGATTTTGTAATAAGTGTAAAAAATAAAAAACGCAAGGAAATACCATTAACGGTGCAGTTTAGCGGAAGAAGGATTTTAATGTATTATGATGAAATATGTAATCAGGGTGAGATATAAGAAGGGGACTTAAATACTATAAAAAATGTTTTGTAGCATGAATGTAAGGGAGGAGAGCTAACTTGGAGATCACAACAGAAAGATTAATAATTAGACCTTTTAAAAGTACGGATTTACAGGATGTATTTGCTATTTACAATAGTGATGATACATGTAAGTTCCTATTACATAATAAGTGGACTCATGAAGACATGCAGAAAAGATTTGATAAGAAGCTAGCAAACAATGTACTTACTAAAGAATCAATATTAAGTTTGGCAGTTATTTACAAGACTAAAGTAGTTGGTGATTTATCCGTATGGTACACAAATATGAAAGATACTGTTGAGATTGGTTATAGTTTTTCAAATGAAGTAGCTGGGAGAGGTTTGGCAACAGAAGCAGTAAATAGTTTGGTATTTAAATTATTTAATGAATGTAATGTACATCGTATACAAGCTAATCTTGATGCACGTAATACAGCTTCAAAAAAATTGTGTGAACGAATAGGCATGAGAAAGGAAGCACATTTCATACAAGATTTTTGGAATAAAAATGAATGGACAGATAGTATTGTATATGGAATGCTATCCTCTGATTTGTAGTAATAAACTTTGTGATTTTATTATGCTAAAGGGTGCGTTAGTTGAATAACAAAGGGCATAACATATTATATATGACTAATATGTTATGCCCTTTAATGTATTAACCTTTTTTATATGCGTTTGAAACGGCCGACAATTTCAACTGTTTCAGTAATGTTCATAAATGCTTTGTTATCCACTTGACGGATAATACGTTTCATTTCGCCTAACTCATAGCGAGTCACGACGGTGTAAATCATTTTTTTCTTATGGTTTGTATAGCCGCCGACAGCATCTACCATTGTCACTCCGCGTATGCCGTGATGTAATAGTGCGCTTTTTATTTCCTCGCCTTTTTCTGTAACTGTCATTATCGTTAATTTAATATGTTTCGTATGCACGGCATCAATTACTTTACTGACTACAAACCGGCTAATTAACGTATAAAGCGTAATATCCCATCCGAAAATAAATCCTGCTGCAACAAGTAAGATTAAGTTGAATCCAAAGATGATTGCTCCAATCGAAATATCTCGATGTTTTGCTACAATCAATCCAACAACATCAAAGCCACCTGTTGAAGAAGCAAATCGGAATATGATTCCGGAAGCTGCTCCGCAGATTACACCACCGAATACAGAAGATAGTAAAATATCGTCTGAAACTTGGTGTACAGGGATAATGTTCATCGCTAACGATGATATAGCTACAAAATACGCTGTTAAAAAGGTTGTCTTCTTACCTAAGTAAAAGTGACTTAAAATAAGAAGAGGAATGTTTAGTAAAAAGATAAGTGCACCGATATTGTAATGCATTAAATAACCGATAATCATCCCTACACCAGCGAATCCACCGCTAATCATGTTATGCGGGATAAAGAACATATTCATAGAAATTGCATACAAAATAGAAGCTACGAAAATAACAACCAACTGTATGATGAATTCTAAGTGAAATGTTTTAGCTGCTGGGAAGGATAAAAAGGCGGTGTCGGGAACGTAATCGGCGTCTCCTAGTTGACCCATAGTATGTTTCATCTCCATATTCATTTTTGATTACAAGAAGAGAATAAAGGTTTTTTCAAAAACTGGCAATAGTTTTATTATAATGCAAAAATTTTATAAATTTCTAACAAATTAAACCTATTCAAAGATACGTGTGAATATACTAAAGAAAGCGAATACATCGGTTTTCTAGCATAGTTTTATTGAGAAAATATGCAAAATACTTTTTTGACGATAAAAGGAAATAGAGAATGTTTGCCTAATGTGCTAAAATGACCTTATTAAGGATGTGAAGCGATGGAATTTTTATTGCAGGATGCAATTCTATATATATCGTTTGTAACGACAGCGCTTTGTTTATTAGAAGTTTTCTTCCTTGCTAACGTTTCTCGCTTTGTACGTCAGCAAGCATCGAGCGGTAGACAGAGAGCCTTCAAACTAGTTGATACATGTGAAGATAGTGCAGGGAATGTAACGCTATTTTCAATTTTTTATAAATATGGAATGATTCGTTCTGTACGCAGACAAGAATCAAGTGAAGAGAATGACGAGGTCGGTCCATATACACCAATGTTTCGCTAAATAATTACGAAACATTGGAGGAATGAACATGTTAAAATCATACCGAGCTGCGCTCATTAGTTTATCAGTATTACTTGTTTTTGTTTTATCTGGCTGCAGTAATGCAGGCACAATAGATTCACATAGTACGGGGATTTGGAACCATTATTTTGTATATCCAATCTCGTATATGATTCAATTTGTTGCTCATCATATACCGGGAGCTAGCTTCGGGATTGCTATCATTATTATGACGCTCGTTATTCGTTCAGCAATGATTCCATTAGCTGTTTCGCAATATCGTAGCCAAGCAAAAATGAAAAAAATGCAACCTGAATTGCAGAAGCTAAAGAAAAAATACGGTGATGTAAGTAAAGATCTTGAAAAACAAAAGCAGTATCAAAAAGAAATGTCAGAACTAATGAAATCAGGCGGTTGGAATCCACTTGCGGGTTGCTGGCCAATCTTTATACAAATGCCGATTTTCTCTGCATTGTATTATGCGATTAGCCGAACAGAAGAGATTCGCACATCTTCATTTTTATGGGTGAACTTAGGACATGCAGATCCTTATCATATATTACCGATTATCGCAGCGTTAACGACATTTATTCAGATGAAAGTTTTCCAATCTAATATTACACCTGGAGAACAAGTACAGATGCTGAAAATGCAGCAAATTATGATGCCAGCAATGATTCTATTTATGGGATTTGCAGCGCCATCAGGACTTGTGTTGTACTGGATAACGGGTAATTTATTTACAATGACACAAACAATTGTATTAAGAAGAATAATGGAACGTGAAGAATTACAATTACAAAAAGCTTAGAACAACGCCGCTCGGGATGAGCGGTGTTTTTTTGTTAAGTCGTTAAGGAAATGTTAAGAAACCAACATTACTATAGGCATTGTATACGAAAGTGTACATGCTTTAGAAATATGAAGGAGGAAATTTCCTATGAAGAAGAAAACAGTTGGGTATTTAGCGATTGCAGGTGCTTTATCATTCGGAATCATTGGGGGAGTCGGTATTCCGGCATTCGCGGCAACGAATACTCCAGCAGCTGAGCAGTCTACAAAAACGGCGAAAAAAGATTTAGATGACGCTACAAAACAAAAAGTAAAAACGATTATGGACGATACAAAGAAACAGTTAAGGGAGCTAGGTGTAAAGCTTCCAGAGAAAGAAAAGCGTAAAGATATGTTTGCGGGATTAGATGATCAAACGAAAGAAAAAGCGAAATCAATTTTAGAGCAAGAGAAATCGGGGAAATTAACACGTGAACAAGCGCAAGAGGAATTAACGAAGTTAGGCGTGAAAATGCCAGAGAAGGGTAAGCATGGAGATATGTTTGCTAATTTAGATGAAGCAACAAAAGAAAAAGCGAAGTCAATTTTAGAGCAAGAGAAATCGGGGAAATTAACACGTGAACAAGCAAAAGAAGAGTTAACAAAACTAGGCGTGAAGTTCCCGGAAAAGGGTAAGCATGGAGATATGTTTGCTAACTTAGATGAAGCAACAAAAGAAAAAGCGAAGTCGATTTTAGAGCAAGAGAAATCGGGGAAATTAACACGTGAACAAGCGCAGGAGGAATTAACAAAGTTAGGCGTGAAATTCCCGGAGAAAGGTAAGCGTAAAGATATGCTTGCTGACTTAGATGAAGCAACGAAAGAAAAAGTGAAATCAATTTTTGAACAAGAAAAATCAGGGAAATTAACTCATGAGCAAGCAAAAGAAGAATTAACAAAGCTAGGTGTGAAACTTCCAGAGAAAGAGAAGCATAAAGACATGTTTGCGGGATTAGATGAGGCAACGAAAGAAAAAGCAAAAGCGATTTTAGAGAATGAAAAGAAACAATTAGAGGCGTTGAATGTGGATCTTCCGCACCATAAAGTGAAACTTTAATCAGCGGTGCATTTCCACTGATTATTAGTTGAACCAATCGGGCTTTTACGGGCAGTTAATATTCCAACTTCATCCCTGTATTCGCTGGATTTTAAGGTGGAAATTTTACTGCCTGTTAATGCGGGGTAAATTTTTTATGAAAAAAGATGAGAAATAATTGAGTGAAGTCGTATCTTTCGTGTGGGCAACCGGAAGGTACGTGCGAGGACCGATTTCTGTTAGTAGAAATCGGTCCCTTTTAATGATTCAATAAAATTTTTTTCATTGTTAGTATGTATCCAAAGACGCAGTAGAAGATTGTAAAACCGATAAACACTTCTGTATATTGGTATTTACCTAATACGTAGAAGGAAGTAGCTGGTATAATAGCTACCGCTCTAAAATGCTATAAACAGGATACTTGTGTCTGTACATGATAGCGAATAGAACAGAAAGAAACGTAGCGATGATACAAAAAACAACAATCATTATTTGTGCACCTCCTATATAGATTATACCATTTTTAGGGAATTAGAGAAGTATCGTAACTTCTGTTATAATATAAGAAGAGAAATATTTCATATGTTATATAAAAAAATATATTGATTTTTTCTAACAATTCAATATAATGAACAATAACTACAAAATTCGACATCAAGAAGTGATGATGAGGACATGATCAATTTTTTACGATTCTCAGAGAGGGAAGCCTTTGGCTGTGAGCTTCCTAATACGGAAAAATGGATTACCACCTCTGAACTGCAGCAGTGAACGGATACCTAGTAATTGCTTGCCGGCAAAAACCGTTATTTAGACTTGAGAAATTGGTGAAGTGTGTTACTTTGCGAATTGAAACAAGGGTGGAACCACGAATACAACACTCGTCCCTTTTTTAGGGAGGAGTGTTTTTTTATTTCATTTTTGCATCACACTAGAATTGGAAGGAGGATACGCAGCATGCATCATGATGAGAAAAACAAAATTGGTTTAACAGTAGCACTTTCTATCGTAGTAGGAACGATTATTGGATCTGGTGTGTTTATGAAACCAGGGAGCGTATTAGATTACTCAGGAAGTTCTAATATGGCTATTCTTGCTTGGGTAATTGGTGGTCTGTTGACGCTAGCAAGTGGTTTAACAGTAGCTGAAATTGGAGCGCAAATCCCGAAAAATGGTGGGTTGTATACGTATTTAGAGGAGATTTACGGAAGTTTTTGGGGGTATTTATCAGGCTGGATGCAGACGATTGTTTATGGACCAGCTATTATCGGAACGTTAGGTTTGTATTTTAGTTCGTTAATGATTAATTTTTTCTATTTAGATAAAGTATGGAATTTACCAATTGCTATTGGAACAGTTGTGTTCCTTGGCGTTGTAAATAGTATGGGAACAAAATATGGAGGTATCGTCCAAACGGTTACGACAATTGGGAAGATGATTCCGATCGTATTAATTGTTGTGCTAGGTTTTTGGAAAGGGAATAGCGATATCTTTAATGTAGTTGTGCCGATATCAGAAAATCAAAGTATCGGTATGGCAATTTTAGCAACATTATTTGCTTATGACGGCTGGATTCTACTTGCTTCGATTGGCGGAGAAATGAAGAATCCAACAAAGTTATTACCGAAAGCGATGACAGTGGGGATTTTAATTGTAACGGCTGCTTACGTACTAATTAACTTGGCATTATTAAATGTGTTACCAGCAGCGAAAATCGTAGACCTTGGAGAAAATGCAACAGCGACAGCTGCGGGCATGTTACTTGGAGAATATGGCGGAAAAATTATTAGTATTGGTATTATCGTTTCTATTTTCGGTTGTTTAAATGGAAAAATTTTAACGTTCCCACGTATTCCGATGTCGATGGCAGAGCGTGGACACCTTCCATTTTCTAAGTTTATCGCAAAGGAAAGCCCAAGATTTAAAACACCAGCAAATGCGATTACTGTTGAAATCATTTTAGGAATTATTTTAATGATTATTAGTGATCCGAATAAGCTATCTGAGATTTCCGTATTCATTATTTATATTTTCTATGTAATGACGTTTATTGGTGTCTTCATCTTAAGAAAACGTAATAAGAATAAAGAGCGTGCATACAGTGTACCGTTATTCCCAATCGTACCAATCGTCGCGATTTTAGGATCATTGTTTGTACTTGGAAGTGCGATTATTAATGATCCAGTAAGTTGTTTCTTATCAATCGGAATTGTCTTTACTGGACTGCCGGTGTATTGGTATTTAAATAAGAAAAACAAAGCTAGTGTTTAATAATTAGAAGACAGGCGTATGATACGCCTGTTTTTTATTGTAAAAAAATTGTACTTGCTTCCACTTTCTATTTTGGTTACTATAGTCGTAGTAACCAAAATAGAAAGCGTGGGGAAAGACTTGAATTTTCGTGTGTATATTTTAGCTATCGCGGCTTTCGTAGTCGGAACGGTTGAGCTAATTATAGGAGGAACGCTCGATCTAGTTGCCAATGATTTAGGAGTATCTATTAGTGCAGCTGGTCAGCTTATCACAATATTTTCAGTAGTATTTGCTTTATCAGGTCCGGTTTTATTAGCGGTAACTGGAAAATTTGAAAGAAAAAGATTATACATTGGGGCATTATCAATTTTCTTAATCGGCAATATTATTTCAGCATTTAGTGTGAATTACGGGATGTTAATGTTCTCAAGGGTTGTTTGTGCAGCGAGTGGTTCGCTTATTATTGCACTGTCAGTAACACTTGCTTCTAGCGTTGTAGAACCGCATTTTCGTGCGCGTGCAATTGGAATCATTTTCATGGGGATTAGTGGATCGCTCGTACTTGGAGTACCACTTGGACTTGTACTTGGAAATGCATATGGATGGCGTGCACCATTTGTACTCATTTCGGTATTAACAGTTATAGCAATCGCTTGTATTTCATTATTTTTAACGAAAGTACCACCGACATCAGTACTATCGATAAGAGCACAAATTGCTACGTTAAAAGATAAGAAAATCGTAAGTGCACAGTTAACATCATTTTTATTTTTAACGGGTCATTTAACACTATATGCATATTTAACACCTTTCTTAAAAGATGTCATGCATGTTGAAGCGGATTGGATTAGTGTATTTTACTTTATTTTCGGAATTGCAGCGGTACTTGGAGGCGGCCTTGGGGGCTTGCTTGCTGATAAATGGGGATCAAAGAAAAGTATTATCTCAATTATTATTGTATTTGCGTGTGCGATCTTCATATTGCCAATGATGACATTCTCATTCCCGCTGTTCATTATTATGATGGGACTTTGGAGTATGCTGAGCTGGGCTATTTCACCAGCGCAACAAAATTATTTAATTGAAATTGCACCAGAATCAGCTGGTATTCAGCAAAGTTTAAATAACTCTGCCCTTCACTTAGGGATTGCGCTCGGTTCAACAGTAGGCGGAGTTGTTATTGAAAAATCATCTGTTATATATAATGCTTGGGTAGGCGGTGGCTTTATTATATTGGCGCTGCTTTGTGCAATTTTCTCGATTACGAGAGGACGTTCTGCTCAGTTTGCAAAAGAAGAATCTATCGTTTGATAGGTTCTTTTTTGTTTTGTGAAAAATTGCAGGAATTAGGAGAGAAATGGAGAAGGTGTATACAGCGAGGTGATGTATATGTATACGAATTTTTCGGTTATTGGTTTTCTAATTTCAATGATTCCGTTGTTCCTTATTATTCTTGCACTTAGATGGGTTCGTTTCATCTATCAAAATTCAGAGAAACAAGTGGAGCAAAATGAGAAAATTATTGAGCTGTTGATGGAGATAAAAGAAGAAAATAAAAAGGAGTCTAGGTGAAGAACTAGACTCCTTTTTATGATTCAATTAATACCTTAACTTCCTCAACAAACTCTTAATTTCCTCATCTTGCATGAAGAGATCCAGATGCTTTTCTGTAATTTTTGCAAGTGCAACGTCGTGATAGAAAAATTCTGTAAAGAACTTTACGAAAGGTTGTGACATTGTTTTCATCGCTTGCCATGACTCTTGCTCTACACCAGCAAATAAAATTTCGCGATCGTCAACGATGAGTAGCAAGTAGCGCTCTAATGCGTTAGGTTCTTCTGTTGGGATTAGAAAATGCATGTTTTCTAAGTCTGTTTCTACTTTTCCAACTATAAGAGACTCGAGTTTGACGCCTTGCTTTTCTTTTTGTTCTAGTAAAGGAAGGTATTCTAAAAGAGTATCATTCCAAGCTGAAATACGAATCGATTCTTTTGCACTTTCGATGAGCCCTTTACTTTGAACTCGAATAGAAGATTGCATTTTTAAGCTCCACACACGGTCATCTGTAAATGATTTTTTCGATATATTTGTTTCCAATTCTTTAATATTTGATTGGAATTCTGTCGTTAATTTTTCAATTGCTAGCTTGAGTGGTAATGCTGTATACAGCTTTTTCTTTTCTGAAACAGAATCCATTACCATCCCTTTATCGATCAGGCGTGCTAGCACTTCATATATTTTTGCTTTTGGAACACCAGAATGCTTCACAATCGTTGTAGCATCTAGTGGTTCGTTGCTTGATACGACAACTTCATAAGCTTGGCTTTCATATTGTGAGAAACCGAATTTTTGTAACATAGTTCCCTCCGAACGAATGAGATTATATAGTTTAAGGATAATGAACTATTTGTTTTTGCACAAGTGGTAGTAGGTTTTCTACTCAGATTGAGATGAGAATTAATTTCAATTTTTTAATTTTATCCATTATACTTAATATAGTGATTAATACGATTACAATACAACGAGAAGGGGATGCTTGGGGGAAGATGTTAAGAAGTTTACGTTTAAAAATTGCGGTAGTATTTTCGGTACTTATTTCTATGATGTTCGTAATATTAGGTACAGCTATGTATCAATTACAGAAAGAGAAGGAAGTGCGCTCCTTAGACCAGTATTCTCAAAATACGATGGATCTTGTGACAGAGCAACTTACGACATTTGTTCAAAGAACGGATGAAGATATGGGATATTATGCGAACAGTGAGATGGTTCGTAATATACTTCAAGACGGAGTTACTCCAGAAGAAGAAGCTTTTTTGACGAAAGAGTTTTCGGAGTACAAAAAGAATCATCCTGGCATTTTAGACTTATATATTGGTACGAAAGATAAAAAAACATTAAGTGCCAATCTTGCTGAAGGTGGACAAGTGCCAGAAGGATATGACCCAACGACAAGAACATGGTATAAAGACTCAGAAGCTGATGTGAAAAAGGTTCACTGGGGACAACCTATGTATGAAATTGCAACAGGTAAGTTAAGCGTGGGAGTTTCTAAAGCAATTACAGCTCAAGATGGATCTGTATTAGGTGTTGTAGCGATGGATGTATCACTCGGAACAATTCAGAAATTACTTCATAATATTCAATACAATAACGGCGGAGAAATGTTTATTATAAATGATAAAAATATGGCTCTTGTTTACCCAGAGAAAATCGGGAAAGATGTTTCGAAAGAACCACTTGTGAAGAGTTTAAATAAAGATGTAACAAAATATGCTGTCACTACATTAAAAGGTGAAGATGTAGTTGCATATAGTCAGTCATTTGATTTGATGAAATGGAAAATAGGAATTTTTTATCCGAAAGAAACGATTGATGGGCTATTAAATAGTACGAGAAATACAGTCATTATAATGGCTTGTATTAGCTTATTAGTTGGAATTGCAGCTTCATACTTGTTCTCAAGAAGATTAGCAAGACCATTGCAGCTATTAACGAATCATGTTCAAAAAGTAGCAGAAGGTGATTTAACGTTGCAAATGAAAGTGACAAGTAAGGATGAAGTTGGAGAACTGACAAATCATTTTAATCATATGGTTGAGCAAATGAATGAAATGGTAAGTAAGATTAAAAATAGTGTATCAACAGTGCAGCAATCAACGAATAATCTACATTATTTAACGAATGAAACTGTAGCAGCTAGTAGAGAAGTATCAGGTGCAATGGATGATGTGAGCGGAGGAGCGTCTACTCTTGCTAATAGTGTAGATGAAGTTTCTGAACAGCTCGAGAATATGGCGCAGTCAGTGGAACAAATGAATCACTCTGTTGGTGAAATAAAAGGTGTGGCTGGCAAAGCTGAAGAGGCATCTAAGCAAGGGTTAAATACGATGCGTAATTTAGTTCGTACGAGGGGCCAATCATCTTCGATTGTTGTTCATACAGAGGAAGCATCCGGAAAGTTAGAGCAAAGAGTTGGATCGATTCAAAATGTTGTAGAGCTTATAAAAGGTATTTCGGATCAAACGAATTTACTCGCTTTAAATGCTTCAATCGAGGCGGCACGTGCAGGTGAACAAGGTAAAGGCTTTGCTGTTGTTGCGGAAGAAGTCCGGAAATTAGCGGAACAATCAAAAGAGGCAACAGTAGAAATTGCAATGATGATCGGTGATGTCCAAGTAGAGGTAAGACGAGTGGTAGATGTTGTAAGTAAATTGAAAGACATTGCGGATATACAAAATAAAGTGACGACAGAGGCAGAAACGGAATTCCGTACAATTATGTCAGTTGTAAATACGATTAGTACTTCAGTGGAACAAATTGTAGAAGAGGTATATAACATTGGTCATGAGCAAGGAGAAATTACAACGGTAATGCATACAATTGCCGGTACGAGTCAAGAAAGTGCAGCTGTTTCGGAAGAGGTAAATGCTGCAACTGAATCTCAAGTGAATCATCTAGAAAAGGTAGCTCATACGATGGAAAGCTTGACGGAGCACATGAGAGACTTAGAAAGATTAGTTGAGCAATTTAAAATAGAGGAATAACAAATTAGTAAAATGATGCGTATTTCGGTAAAATAGACAATGGATATATAAGAAGCAAGTATAGGAGGAAGACTACTATGGCAATTGTTGACGTATCGATTATTCCAGTAGGAACAGGTAATCCAAGTGTGAGTGAATATGTAGCAGAAGTACAAAAGGTGCTAGAGAAAAATGCAGATCGCGTGAAGTATCAATTAACACCAATGAATACAATTATTGAAGGAGATCTTCCTGTCATTCTAGAAGTTGTTCAACAAATGCATGAAGTTCCATATACGAAAGGTGCACAGCGTGTTGCGACAACAATTCGTATCGACGATCGTCGTGATAAAGTAAGCACAATGGAGAAGAAATTAAACTCTGTTCGATCAAAATTATAAGAAAAAGCAGCGATCTTCGCTGCTTTTTTCATATAGGAGGTAGATAAGATGAGTGAAAAGTTTAACGAACAATTTGATGGGTTGTTAGAGAAATACACGGAACTATTACTTGGAGAGAGCAATGAAGAGAGAAAAGAACAGGTGCAGAAGTGGGCACTGTATTCTTACATAGCTAAGACGATGCCGGCTTTAGTGAAGCATTGGAATGAGACTTACCCTGATGCGAAAGAAGAGATGGTACAGTTAATTACAGATATTAAAAGGCTGAATGAAGAGAAGAGAAATGAGCAATAAAAAAACTTGAGGTAAATATAATCTCAAGTTTTCTGTATTAATATCCTTATATAATTTACATGGAATATAAAGGGTTTTATAAGCATGTCGAATATTTTCGACATGCTTATTTTGTGCCTAGTAAATTCGTTTTTTTTAAATGTCGAAAAATATTTCCTGCATATTTATAAGCGGAAATATAGGGTTTTAAATGTTTTTATAGTATTTTATAAATTATCTAAATAATTATTTGTATCCAATAATTTTAAACAATGATATAATTTTGAAGAGGGGTAAAAAACAGATAAATCAAGTCATAGGGGTGAATTACATGGAACAATTAATGCGAAATTCGTTTCTTTTCTTATCTAAAAATAAAGCGCTAACAAAACTGGCTAAAAAGTACGGTTTACGCTTTGGTGCAGGTCGCTTTGTCGCAGGGGAAACGATTGAATTGGCGACAGCTGCAATTAAAGCATTAAATAAGCAAGGTCTTTGTGTAACGATCGATTATTTAGGTGAATTCGTTGATAACGAAGCGGAAGCAAATGAAATGGCTAGCGAATCGATTGAAGCGATTCGTGCAATTGGAAGAGAAGGTCTTAATTCGCAGCTTTCTTTAAAGATGACTTCTATGGGATTAGATATCTCTGATGAAATCGTAATGAACAACATGCGCCGTATTTTAGAAGCTGGAAAAGAAAATGGTGTGTTTATTACAATTGATATGGAAGACTATACGCGCTGCGGGAAAACAATTGAGATCTTTAAACAATTAAAATCTGAATACGATAATATTGGTACAGTTATTCAAGCTTACTTATATCGTACAGAAAAAGATATGGAAGAATTAAATGCTTATAGTCCGAATTTACGTCTTGTAAAAGGAGCTTATAAAGAACCTGAAGAAGTAGCGTTCCCGGATAAGAAAGATGTAGATGATAACTATAAAAAAATTATAAAAATGCACTTATTAAATGGAAATTATACTGCAATTGCTTCACATGACGAAGCGATTATTGAATATACGAAAAAACTTGCCGAAGAACACAACATTCCAAGAGACCAATTTGAATTCCAGATGTTATATGGTATTCGTAATGAGCGTCAACTTGAGCTAGTAAAAGAAGGTTACAAAATGCGTGTTTACGTACCTTATGGAAACGACTGGTATGGCTACTTCATGCGTCGTCTAGCAGAGCGTCCAGCAAACGTTGCGTTCGTATTAAAAGGTATGGTTAAAAAATAACCAAGGAGAAAATACTCCTTGGTTATTTTAATTGTTGAAATGCGTAATGTGCCATTTTTTTCGTATCAGGATATAGCTGCGTGCGAGTAGAAGATAATACAACATTAATGACGCGTTTACCGTTTTTTTCATCCACTGTTACGACCGTATATTTTCCGAGTGCTGATAGACCGCTTTTACTTCCAATTGCATATGGATCGTCATATAGTTCTTCTCGTCCATAGTTTGCGATGTTTGGAGAGCGTTCTGAAGTATGTAGAGTTGTACGCGTTGAATTCATATATTCTAAAACAACTGGGTACTTTAATGCTTCTTTCGTAATCATAGCAATGTCATATGGTGACACTTTATTTCCGAGTGCATCAGCACCACTTGCGTTTTTGAAAGTCGCATGCTTTGTACCAAGTTCCTTCGCTCTAGCATTCATCATTTTTACAAATTCATTTTTTGATCCTGCGATATGTTCCGCGATGGATTCGGCTATTGGGTCTGCACTAATGATAAGCATCAGTTTTAATGCCTCATCACGCTTTAACTTTTCCCCAGCACGAAGTTTAATTTTCTTACTTTGACTTTCTGTTTTAATTGCGTTCTCTGTAATTGTAATTTCTTCATCTTCTTTTACATTCTCTAGTAAAAGAAGGGTTGTCATCATTTTGGCTATACTAGCCGGATAAGAGCGCTCATCTTCTCGTTTTCCATACAAAATTTCACCTGTGTCCGCATCGATTGTAATGCCGTATTGTCCAGTGATGCTAGGTTGATCGGCTCTTACAGTTTGCTGTCTTTGTGCGTAAGAGAAGAAAATCATCCCTGTAAATAGTGTAGCAATCATTACAATCATAACTATTGTTCGTTTCATCATCGTTCCCTCTTTTGTTTTCCATATGTACAAATAAATTGGGCAGAAAAAGCAGCCATTACCCATTATGCCACGTTTTCTGCCCAAAAATATACCGTTATTTTTCGCCCATATTATGCTTCTTGTATTGTTGGTTATTACCTTGACGGCCCTTTTCCACGCCGTGATTATGCGGACCTGCATTTCCAGTTACACTCGCTGCGCTAATTCCAGCTTTTGAAGGGTTTTTCTTAAGTTTTGCCATATATATTCCTCCAGTTTCGTCAGATTATAAAAAGGAAAAGTGTATTTGAGTAAAGAAAATACATACATATAGCATGGGCAAATAAAAGAAAAATATTTATTTCAGAAAATTTTATCAATAAATATATTGCGAAAATTCAAACTGTATCATATATTTATTAGTAGAGGCTCACTCATTGATTGCGACTTATGTCGAAAAATTGAATGAGCATTCATTCAAGAATAGGGGGAGAATTGGATGTTCCAAATTAAAAAGGCTGCTGTTCTAGGGTCAGGCGTAATGGGTTCAGGGATTGCGGCACACTTAGCTAATATTGGTATTCCGACATTATTGCTTGATATTGTACCACCTGCGCTAACAAAAGAAGAGGAAGCGAAGGGACTTACATTAGAACATAAAAGTGTGAGAAATCGTTTTAGTAATACGGCTGTGCAAAAACTATTAAAGCAAAAACCAGCTCCTCTGACAGTGAAAGGAAATCTAGCACTGATTGAAGCAGGTAACTTAGAAGATGATCTTGAGCGTCTAGCTGATGTTGATTGGATTATTGAAGTAGTAGTTGAAAACTTAGATATTAAAAAGAAACTATTTGAAAAAGTAGATGCTGTTCGTAAACCGGGTTCTATTGTAAGCTCGAATACGTCAGGCATTTCAGTAGAAAAAATGGCAGAAGGTCGTTCAGACGACTTCCAGAAACACTTCTTAGGCACACACTTTTTTAACCCACCACGATATTTAAAACTTCTAGAGGTAATACCGACGAAAGAAACAGATCCACAAGTATTAAGCTTCATGAAACTATTTGGCGAAGACGTTCTTGGAAAAGGCGTTGTTATCGCAAAAGATACACCAAACTTTATTGGAAACCGCATCGGTACGTACGGTTTACTTGTTACTCTTCAAGAGATGATAAAACGCGGCTATAGCATTGGGGAAGTTGATTCTGTAACAGGCCCACTTATTGGTCGTCCGAAGAGCGCAACGTTCCGCACATTAGATGTTGTCGGTTTAGATACATTCGTACACGTTGCAAATAACGTATATGAAAATGTGCAAGAAGAAGAGCGTGATGTATTTAAAGTACCAGCTTTCATGCATGACATGCTTGAGAAAAAATGGCTTGGAAGTAAAACAGGTCAAGGCTTCTTCTTAAAACAAGGAAAAGAAATTTTAGAATTAAATCCTGAAACGATGGAATACGAAGCGCGTAAAAAATTAAAAGCTGCATCCGTAGAGTTAAGTAAACAAGAAAAAGGATTAGCGAATAAATTGAAAGCGCTTGTATACGCGAAAGACCGTGCAGGAGAGTTGTTATGGAACATCATTACACCGACTCTTTTATACTCTGCAAAACTTCATAAAGAAATTGCTGACGATATCGTTGCGATTGACCAAGCGATGAAGTGGGGCTTTGGCTGGGAGCAAGGGCCGTTTGAAGTTTGGGATGCAATCGGCGTTGAAAAGTCTGTTCAAAAGATGGAAGAAAACGGCGTAGTTGTTCCGACTTGGGTGAAAGAAATGGTAGAGAAAGGTTTCACTACTTTCTATAAACATGATAACGGCGATAGCTACTATTACGATAATGGCGAATATAAGCTAATCGAACGTAATAAAAAAGCCATTTCTCTTAAACAATTAAAAGCGAAAAATGGCGTATTAAAGAAAAATAGCGGAGCGAGCTTAATTGATTTAGGTGACGGCATCCTTTGCTTAGAATTCCATTCGAAGAGTAATGCAATCGGTATGGATATTACGCAAATGATTAACTACGCTGTTGATGAAGTAGAAAAGAATTATAAAGGTCTTGTTATCGGTAATCAATCGAAGAACTTCTGCGTTGGTGCGAACCTAGCAATGATCTTAATGGAAGCGCAAGACGACAACTACTTTGAAATTGAGTGGGTTGTGAAAAACTTCCAAGATGCAATGACGAAAATTAAGTACTCTTCTAAGCCAGTTGTAGCAGCACCATATGGTATGACGCTTGGCGGAGGTACAGAAGTTTGCTTACCAGCAGCGAGCATTCAAGCTTCTAGCGAAACGTATATGGGCTTAGTAGAAGTTGGTGTTGGCTTAATCCCTGGCGGAGGCGGTAATAAAGAGCTATACATTAAACACTTAAATAAAATGCCAAAAGGTGTAGAGTTTGACCTGCAAAAAGTTGCGAATAAAGTATTCGAATCTGTAGCGATGGCGAAAGTTTCTACATCAGCACAAGAAGCTGTCTCGAACAACTTCTTAGGCGATAAAGACGGTATTAGTGTGAATGGTGATCACTTACTATATGATGCGAAACAAAAAGCACTTGCTTTATATGAAGCTGGCTATAAAGCACCAATCCGTAAAAAGATACCAGTTGTTGGTGAAACAGGATATGCAACTCTTGTACTTGGTGCAGAAGCAATGCATTTATCAGGTTACATTTCTGAGCATGATCTTCACATTGCGAAGAAACTTGCATATGTCATTGCGGGCGGAAAAGTGCCGTACGGAACAGAAGTTGATGAGCAGTACTTATTAGATGTAGAACGTGAAGCATTTATTAGCTTAGTAAGTGAAATGAAATCACAAGCAAGAATGCAGCACATGCTTGTAAAAGGAAAGCCATTACGTAACTAATAACGAGGGGAGATATCGTTCATGAGAGAAGCTGTCATTGTTGCGGGAGCAAGAACACCAATTGGAAAAGCAAAGAGGGGTTCATTAAAAACAGTTCGTCCTGACGATCTAGGGGCGTTAGTAGTAAAGGAAACGTTAAAGCGTGCGAATTATGAAGGACCAATCGACGATTTAATTTTCGGTTGTGCGATGCCAGAAGCAGAGCAAGGGTTAAATATGGCTCGTAATATCGGCGGACTAGCAGGACTTTCTTATGATGTTCCAGCTATTACAATTAACCGTTACTGTTCTTCAGGGTTACAAAGTATCGCTTACGGAGCAGAGCGCATTATGCTTGGTCACTCGGAAGCTGTATTATCAGGCGGAGCGGAATCAATGAGTTTAGTTCCGATGATGGGACACGTTGTTCGTCCAAATAGTCGCCTTGTAGAAGCAGCTCCAGAATATTATATGGGTATGGGACATACAGCAGAGCAAGTTGCTGTGAAATATGGAATTTCTCGTGAAGAACAAGATGCATTTGCAGTAAGAAGTCATCAACGTGCTGCGAAAGCATTAGCTGCAGGGAACTTTGCTGATGAAACAGTATCTGTAGATGTAACGTTACGTACTGTTGGATCAAACAATAAACTGCAAGAAGAAACAATCATTTTTGCACAAGATGAAGGTGTAAGAGCAGAAACGTCGCTAGACATTTTAGGTAAATTACGTCCAGCATTTAACGTTCGCGGTTCTGTAACAGCTGGTAACTCTTCACAAATGAGTGACGGTGCAGCATCTGTATTATTAATGGATCGTGAAAAAGCAGTGAGTGATGGCATGAAACCACTTGCGAAATTCCGTTCATTTGCAGTAGCTGGCGTACCACCAGAAGTAATGGGAATCGGCCCAATCGCTGCAATTCCAAAGGCGTTAAAATTAGCTGGTTTAGAGCTATCTGATATCGGCCTATTCGAACTAAATGAAGCATTTGCTTCTCAATCGATCCAAGTTATTCGTGAACTTGGTTTAGATGAAGAAAAAGTAAACGTAAACGGTGGTGCAATTGCACTTGGACATCCACTTGGCTGTACAGGAGCAAAACTAACACTATCCCTTATTCATGAAATGAAACGCCGCAATGAGCAATTCGGTATCGTAACAATGTGTATCGGCGGCGGAATGGGAGCAGCAGGAGTGTTTGAATTACTTTAAAAAGTGCAGGTGGCTCGTTCAGAACAGGAAGGGGTGAAACGACCGACTGTTCTAGCCACCGAACATTCTAGCCGCTGGAACTGGATTATATAAAAAAGTGTAAGCGGCTCGCTCAGAACGAGACGACGCTAATACAAAGAATGGAAGCAACAAAGGTTTATAAAAAATAAACGGGAGAGCCAGCTTCTTTCAAAATGAGAGAAGCGGCTTATGAAAATATGAAGGAGGAAATTTTCATGGAAAAAACAGTAGGAAATGCGGTTAAAGGTGGTAGCTTTTTAGTAGATGAGATTACGATTGATCAAGTGTTTACGCCAGAAGATTTTTCATCTGAGCATAAAATGATTGCAAAAACGACAGAGGACTTTATCGTAAATGAAGTTCTTCCAGAGCTTGAATATTTAGAGCAACATGAGTTTGATCGTTCTGTTCGTCTTTTAAAAGAAGCTGGGGAACTTGGTTTATTAGGCGCTGACGTACCAGAAGAGTATGGCGGAATTGGTCTTGATAAAGTAAGTTCAGCGTTAATCGCAGAGAAATTCTCGCGCGCTGGTGGCTTTGCAATTACTCACGGTGCTCACGTAGGTATCGGGTCATTACCAATCGTATTATTCGGTAACGAAGAGCAAAAGAAAAAGTATTTACCATTACTTGCAACTGGTGAAAAATTAGCTGCATACGCATTAACAGAGCCAGGTTCAGGATCTGATGCATTAGGTGCAAAAACAACTGCACGTTTAAATGCAGAAGGTACACATTACGTATTAAATGGTGAAAAACAATGGATTACAAACTCTGCATTCGCTGACGTATTTATCGTATACGCAAAAATTGATGGAGAGCACTTCTCAGCATTTATCGTAGAGAAAGAATATGCTGGCGTATCTACAAGCCCAGAAGAAAAGAAAATGGGTATTAAATGTTCTTCAACTCGTACGTTAATTTTGGAAGATGCATTAGTACCGAAAGAAAACTTACTTGGTGAAATCGGTAAAGGTCATATTATCGCGTTCAACATTTTAAATATCGGTCGTTATAAATTAGGTGTTGGTACAGTTGGATCTGCGAAACGTGCAGTAGAAATTTCAGCACAATATGCAAACCAACGTCAACAGTTCAAACAACCAATCGCTCGCTTCCCATTAATTCAAGAGAAACTTGCGAATATGGCAGCGAAAACATATGCAGCTGAAAGCTCTGTATACCGTACAGTAGGTTTATTCGAAAGCCGCATGAGCACATTATCAGAAGAGGAAGTAAAGGACGGTAAAGCAGTAGCAGCGTCTATCGCTGAATATGCAATCGAGTGTTCTTTAAATAAAGTATTCGGTTCTGAAGTACTAGATTATACAGTTGATGAAGGTGTTCAAATTCACGGTGGTTACGGATTTATGGCAGAGTATGAGATTGAAAGAATGTACCGCGATTCTCGTATTAACCGTATTTTCGAAGGAACGAACGAAATTAACCGCCTAATCGTACCAGGTACGTTCTTACGTAAAGCGATGAAAGGTGAATTACCACTTCTTCAAAAAGCACAAAAATTACAAGAAGAGTTAATGATGATGATGCCAGAAGAAGTAGGCGATGAGCCATTAGCACTTCAAAAGTATTTAGTAAGTAACGCTAAGAAAATCGGTTTAATGGTAGCTGGATTAGCTGCTCAAAAATATGGTAAAGCATTAGATAAAGAGCAAGAAATTCTTGTGAATATTGCTGACATCGTAAGCAACCTATACGCAATGGAGTCAGCTGTTCTTCGTACAGAAAAGGCAATTAAAACAACTGGTCTTGAAAAGAATAAACAAAAAGTGTTATACACTGAAGTATTCTGCCAAGAAGCATTCAACGAAATCGAAGCAGATGCGAAAGAAACACTTATCGCAGTTGAAAACGGCGACATGCTGCGCATGATGTTATCATCATTACGCAAATTAACTCGCCACACACCACTTAACGTAATTCCGAAGAAACGTGAAATCGCTGCGAAAATTTTAGAAGATGAGCGTTACACAGTTTAATAGCTGTAAAGAACAGTAGTCGTATAAACGGCTACTGTTCTTTTTTTTTTTTTTTTTTCAAAAATGAAATTTTTAGTGACATAAAACTAATACCATTAGTATAATGAAACTAATAGTATTAGTTTTTTCGGAAAGGGAGCTGGAAATATGAGAGTGATACATGAAAAAACGGTATATCAATTGTCATTTTTGCCAAGAGTGTTTCCTGTGAATTGTTACTTTGTCGAGGAAGAAGATGGTTTAACTTTAATTGATGCGGCTTTGCCATATAGCGCAAAAGGAATTTTACAGGCGTCTGAGAAAATAGGGAAACCAATTACTAAGATTGTATTAACACATGCGCATGATGATCATATCGGTGCATTAGACGCATTAAAGGAAGTACTTCCTAATGTTCCAGTCTATATTTCTAAGAGGGACGCAAAACTGTTAGAAGGAGATACGACGTTACAAGAGGATGAGCCGAATATACCGATAAAAGGCGGTGTACCTAAAAAAGTAAAAACGGTACCTGATGTTTTATTAGAAGATGGCGACCGAGTTGGATCGCTGCTTGCGATTATGACACCGGGACATACGCCAGGATCCATGTCATTCCTTGATGTAAGAAATAAAGCTCTTATTGTTGGGGATGCATTCCAAACAAGAGGAGGTATGGCTGTTTCGGGACAAATGAAATTTTGGTTTCCATTTCCTGCGATGGCAACGTGGAGTAAAGAAATAGCATTACAAAGTGCAGAGAAGCTAAGAGAATATGAGCCGTCCTTGCTTGCGGCAGGGCATGGAAAAATGATAAATGATCCAGGTGCTATCATAGAGCTTGTTATTAAGGAAGCTAAGCGGAATATAGAAAGTAGAAAAGAGGGTTAATTTATGTCACCGAGAATCGGACTTACATTACCTAAAATTGTAGAAACAGCGGCAGAAATTGCAGATGCAAATGGAATACAAGAAGTAACGTTAGCTTCATTAGCGCAAAGATTAGGGGTACGTTCGCCCTCACTATATAATCACGTGAAAGGGTTACAAGATGTACGGAAAAATCTTGGTATTTACGGAATAAAACAGCTGCATAACAGACTGGAAGAAGCGGCCGAGGGTAAACGTATGGATGAAGCAATTCATGCTTTAGGAGCAGCGTATGTAGCATTCGTCCGCAAACATCCTGGACTCTATGAAGCAACTTTTGTACGAGATGAAGAAGTAAGAAAAGCGGGTGACGGAATTGTAAAGCTTTGCCTTCAGGTTTTACAACAATACGGCTTAGAAGGAGAGAATGCCCTTCATGCGACACGTGGATTCAGAAGTATTTGTCATGGATTTGCGTCGATTGAACAGCAGGGTGGATTTGGCCTGCCGTTAGATTTAGATATAAGTTTACATGTATTATTGGAAACGTTTATTAAAGGATTACATGTAATGAGAGAGTGAATAAGAAGCAAAACAACGAAAAACCTTAGAAGCAATTCTAAGGTTTTTTTAGTGCATATGATTCGAAAAGAACAGAATACTAAAGGAGAATGAAAGAAGAAAGGTAGGAGTATTCTATGCAAAATTTAACAGAGCTTGAAGTAGAAAACTTACGTCATTTAATTGGTGGACACGCAACAATTATTAACAAGTTAGACCAGTATGCACAGGCTTGTACAGATCCACAGCTAAAGCAAATGCTACAAAAAGATGCGCAAGATGCACGAAATACGAAACAGCAATTAATGACTTTCCTAGGATAGGAGGAAGTAACAGATGAATGAAAAAGATATGGTAAACGATTATTTAGCAGGATTAAATGCAAGTTTAACAAGTTATGCAAATTATATTTCTCAGTCTGATAATGAACAGTTACATCAAACGTTAATCCAAATTCGTAATCAAGATGAGATGCGCCAACGCGATATGTATGAGTACGCAAAGCAAAAGAGTTATTACAAGCCGGCAGCACCTGCTAATCCAATGATTGTACAGCAATTAAAGGGTCAATTAAGTGCGGAATAATGGGATGAAAAAACGAGCGAATGAAGTCGCTCGTTTTTTATTTTGGGCATGTCAATAAATATATAATAAATATTTTTCCAGTTGTAACAAATATGACGAAAATGGAATATAACAATTCACAAAAAGGACAAAAGTTTGCTCAATATTTCACAAAGTATCCATGGTTTCTATCGTGGGAATCTCTATAATTAGGAGTGTAAAGAACAAAAGAAATAGATTATATGATCAATTAGGAGAGATTGCCATGAAACGAAATACAAGAAAAATTGCAATTATCGGTACTGGATTAGTTGGATCAAGTTGTGCATATTCCATTGTCAATCAAGGCATTTGCGAAGAGCTATTATTAATTGATATAAATCATGAACGTGCAGTTGGGGAAGCAATGGATTTATCACACTGCATTAACTTTACAAATACAAGAACAAAAGTATATGCAGGAAGCTATGAAGACTGCAAAGATATGGACATTGTTATTATTACAGCAGGACCAGCACCAAAACCAGGGCAAAGTCGTTTAGATACTTTAGGAGCAAGCGCAAAGATTATGGAGAGCGTTGTTGGCGGCGTAATGGAAAGTGGATTTGATGGTATTTTCTTACTTGCATCGAACCCAGTTGATATTATTACATATCAAGTGTGGAAATTATCTGGATTACCTAGAAATCGTGTGATCGGTACTGGTACATCGCTAGATTCTTCTCGCTTAAGAACAATTTTATCTGAAATGTTACATGTAGATCCTCGTAGTATTCATGGGTATTCATTAGGAGAACATGGTGATTCTCAAATGGTTGCTTGGTCACACGTAACTGTTGGTGGAAAACCAATTTTGCAAATTTTAGAAGAGAAAAAAGACCAATTTGGTGAAATAGATTTAGATGAAATTGTTGAGAAGACTGCAAAAGCTGGATGGGAAATTTATAAACGTAAAGGAACTACTTATTACGGAATCGGAAATTCTCTAGCATATATTGCGAGTTCAATCTTTAACGATGATCACCGTGTAATTGCTGTATCAGCTATTTTAGATGGTGAGTATGGTGAATATGATATTTGTACAGGAGTACCAGCTATTATTACTAGAGACGGTATGAAAGAGGTTGTAGAGCTAAATTTAACAGAGGATGAAGAATCTCGATTCGCAAAATCAAACGATACTTTACGTGATTATATGAAAACAATTGGTTACTAACTTATAGGAGAAGGTGAAACAAATGAAGGAATATATAATGTCTCGTGTATTTAAAGCATCTGCTGGTATCGCACAAGGTATTTTCGTATCCCTCGGAATTGGTTTACTGATCGAAAATATAGGAAGAATTGTTGATATTCCGTTGCTTATTACAATCGGAGTTGTTGCAAAATCACTTATGGCACCAGCCATTGGTGCCGGAATTGCTTTTATGCTCGGTGCAAACGGTCTTGTAATTTTCTCAGCTATGGTAGCTGGAGCGATTGGTGCCGGATCTATCTCGATTACTGAAGCAGGTCTAATCATTAAAACAGGTGAGCCAATCGGTGCATTATTAACAGCAACTTTAGCTGTATATATTGGTAAACGTTTAAGTGGAAAAACTGCATTAGATATGATGCTCGTTCCATTTGCGGCAATATTAGGTTCTGGTTTAGTAGGCATTTGGTTAGCACAAAATATTAGTCCGGTTTTAAATGCAGTTGGAGCATTCATTAAAGAGAGTTCAGCTGGTAGCCCGTTTATCGCTTCTATCGTGATAGCAGTAGTTTGGGGACTATTACTTATCTCTCCAGCTTCATCAGCTGCGTTAGCGATCGCACTTAGCTTAGACGGTGTTGCAGGTGGTGCTGCTCTTGCCGGCTGCGTTGCTCAGTTTATCGGATTCTCTGTTATTTCAGCGAAAGAAAATAATTTAGGTGGCATATTAGCTCAGGCGCTTTGTACTCCGAAAGTGCAGTTGCCAAATATCACTAAAAACCCGATGATTCTCGTCCCAACTGTCGTCGCCAGTGCTATAGTTGGTCCAGTGTCCGCATTAATTTTCCAACTGGAAGCAGGAAAAGAAATTGCAGGTCTTGGATTAAGTTCTCTTATCGCACCAATTAATTTAATTTCCAGCCAAGGATGGGAAGTTGTCCCAGCGATGGTAATCACTTATATCATCATTCCAGTAGCTGTTTCTTATATACTTTACATTGCGCTTAAAAAAGCAGGTCGTATTCATTCTGGTGATATGACTGTACCGCAATCTTAAATTGAAAATCTCCTTTTATATAGAGAAAAGCAGACTGGAAGCCACAGTCTGCTTTTTACATTTTATGATTTTGTTTTACTGGAACACGTACGGTTTCTTTTACTAATAGAAGCTGAACGCCGAAATAAAGTATGCTTGCAAGCGTCATTCCAGAAATGGCGTCTACAAATGCGTGTTGCTTCGTAAATAACGTTGATAAAATAATAAGCGTACCGAAGAAGGTAAGAATGTAATATTCAAAAGCATGTTGTTCTCTACGTTTAAAGGCAGCTAGCATAATGACAAAGGTAGTAAGAACGTGAATGCTAGGGAAACAGTTTACCGGTTGATCGATACTATAAATATAGCGGACTAGTTCGGAAAATACGTCTGATCCAACGACTGTTGGACGTGGTACAGTTGTCTGCCAAAAATAATAAATAGAAAAACAAGCAAGTTTTCCAAGAACTATACTACTTAAAGTGACATAATATTGTTTTCGATCTGCAAAGCAGTAATAAATAAGTGCGCCGTATAAGTATGGAAACCAAAGTAAATAAGGAATAATAAATGCTTTCACAAATGGAATCCAATCATCTACTACAGTTGTGACATCTACTGCGTGTACAGTAGATTTATTTAATACATCGTAAAGGGGACTTACGAGTACGAGTAGAAGTATATAACTTAACGGAAGAAAAGATGAAAGTTTAAATTTCTTCATGATAAGCTCCTATGTTTTAGTAATGTAAGTAAATTCAATTGATTATAATATAGAAACGTCATTTGAGCTATCGATTTTACTTACATTTTCTTGAATTAGCCTTACATTTTTGTCACTTGACTTAAAAGAAGGGGAGGGTGCTATATGAAGCGTTTATCGTATTTCTTATTTTTTATATTGATATGCCTAGTGAGTACTGGGTGTGCAAAGGATAAAGAAGGAGAGAAATTAGAATATAACGGAAGAGCACTCGTAATCGGAGTTGTTGGAGAAAAACCGAAAGATACGTTTAGGAATATAAAGTTTGAAAATGTGAAGTTAGAAGAGATGAAGGAGAAAGCAGCAAAAGTTGATGGTTTTCTTGTCATGAAAGAATACTTTCAAGAAGCATCAAAGGAGCAGTATACGGACTTATTTTTATCATTAAAGAAGCCAGTGTTCTTTATCGGTCTAAAGGATCGGCCATACTTGATTTTTACTGAAAAAGATTTAGATTATGACAATGCCCCAAGGGACAAAGCAATGATGTATACACAAGGATTTGTAAATATGGGGAATCCTGAGGGACAATATTGGGGTATGGGATTATATAATGATACTGTTTCGGATCAAAATATTCATAATATGTATATCATAGTATTTCAAACAATTGCAGATTATTTAAGTCGATGATGAAGGAGCCTGTAAAAGGGTCCTTTTTTATTGTTAATCAAACGTTTGTTTAAGATGTATGTTCGGTAGGAAGAAAACAATGCGGCTCAAGGATGAACAAAGAAAAAAGTGGAATTAATCAAACGTTTGCTTAAGGTGTATGTTCGGTAGGAAGAAATCGATGCAGTTCCAGGATTAATAAAGAAAAATAGGGAGTTAATCAAACGTTTGTTTAAGATAATGCTCGCGAGTGATGAGAGAAGAATCTAAAAAAAATTAAATATTTATTTTTTCTTAACAAATGGCGGAAAAATAAGAAAAATTAGCAGGATTATTAAAAATTATCACGAAATAAGTAAAAGTTTAGCGAATAATCGTTTGAAATAATAAAACGTTTTCTATATGATAAAGGTAAAGGTTAGTAAAAAAGTAGGTGAATTTATGACAGTAACATTTTATTCATATCCAAAGTGTGGCACATGTCAAAAAGCAAAAAAATGGTTTGAGGCAAACGATGTAGCATATGAGATGATTCATATTGTTGAAAATCCACCGTCAAAAGAAGATTTACGTAATTTACATGAGAAAAGTGAATTGCCATTAAAAAAATTCTTTAATACAAGTGGAATGCGTTACCGCGAACTTGGTTTAAAAGATAAGTTAAAGGATGCAAGCGAAGACGAAATGTACGAACTTTTAGCATCTGATGGCATGTTAATTAAACGTCCAATTGTAACAAATGGAACGAGTGTAACACTTGGTTTTAACGAAGAGCAGTTTGAAAGTGTGTGGAAAAAGTACCAATAAGGTATTTTTACATAATTAATACATTCACTGGAGGTACAGTCATGAGCATTCCAAATAATTTACGTTACTCTGAAGAACACGAATGGGTAAAAACTGAAGGTAATGAAGTTGTTATCGGTATTACTCACTTTGCACAAGGTGAGCTAGGCGATATCGTATTCGTTGAACTTCCTGAAGTAGGTGCAACAATCGAAGCTGACGAGCCATTCGGAAGCGTAGAATCTGTTAAAACAGTTTCTGAGTTATACGCACCTGTAAGTGGTAAAGTTGTAGCAGTAAACGAAGAATTAAGTGACCAACCAGAACTAGTTAACGAATCTCCATACGAAGGTGCATGGATGGTTAAAGTTGAACTTTCTGATGCAAGCCAAGTTGAGAAGTTATTAACTGCAGAAAAATATGCAGAAATGACAAACCAAGACTAATTATAGTCGACTGAAGGACAGCCTTTGTGCTGTCCTTTTTTATTTTGTGTAAAATAATGAACATAGAATCATATACTAATTATCGTGTAGGAGAACGTTTTTTGAAAAAATTTTTCGTTTAAGTGTTTATTGTCCAGCTCCAACGGCTAGATTGTTCGGTGGTTGCGCTTCTTCCTGCAAGGCAAAAAGCGCCTTTACGTCAGAAGCTCCGTCCTCCTCACAATCTGAACGAGCCGCTTGCGCTTTTCTTTATTGTCCATCTCCAGCGGCTAGATTGTTCGGTGGTTGCGCTTCTTCCTGCAAGACAAAAAGCGCCTTTACGTCAGAAGCTCCATCCTCCTCACAATCTGAACGAGCCGCTTGCGCTTTTCTTTGTCCAGCTCCACCTCCTAGCCCTTCATGTCTAAGAACCTTCCGCACGAGAAGACAAAAAGCGTCTTCTGTGCGAAAGAACCTTAGCCAACAGGGCTAAGCAGTCGGTTCCGCTTTTCTTTATTGTCTAGCTCCAGCGGCTAGAACAGTCAGTCATTTCACTCCTTCACTTGAGGCAAAAAGCGCCTCTAGTTCAGGAGTTCCAATGTCCTCCTGTTCTGAACGAGCCGCTTGCGCTTTTCTTTTGCAAAAATAAACAGGAAACAACATGAAAATAACGAATATACTATATACTAAGTTAAAGGTTGTATAGTATATGGTGATCGGGTGATGACATATGATTTATGTAGAAAAAGTCATTATTGTAGAAGGTAAATCAGACAGAAGAAAGATTGAATCTATTATTCGTGAACCAGTGGAAATTGTTTGTACAAATGGTACAATTGGTTTGTCGAAAATGGATGAGCTCATTGATCAGTTTTTTGATAAGGAAGTGTATGTACTAGTGGATGCTGATGATGCTGGAGAAAAGTTAAGGAAACAATTTCGAAAAGAATTTCCGCAAGCAGAGCATATTTATATTGATCGCTCGTACCGAGAAGTGGCAACTGCGCCATCTTCACACTTAGCAAATGTATTATGGGGAGCTGACATTGACGTTTATACAGAATATTTACGGTAAGGAATGATAGAAGTGATTGATTGGACAGGAGCCGAAGCTACAGCCCTAATAGAGAACGAAGAAAAAACAGTGTTATATGTATATACTCCAATGTGTGGAACATGCCAATTAGCAAAAAAGATGTTAACAGTCGTTGAGATGACAATTGAAGACCTCCAAATTGGAATGTTAGATTTAAATTATGCTCCGCATTTAGCGAAAGAGTATGGAATCGAAAGTGTACCGTGTTTACTTGTTTTTGAAAATGGGACACTCATGAAGAAGATATATGCATTTCATTCGGTTGAATATTTATATACGGAATTAAAGTAGGCGGCAAAGTTTTTGCCGCCTCGACATATTTCTTGGGAAATATGTCGAGATGCAGGATGATTACAGTATTTGTCGAGCGAAAGTAACAGGATTGCTCTTTAGTGAGAGGGAATGGTATGTGTAATAGAAAGTGATATGAAGGATGTGATTTAGGATGAAATTATATTCTTTGCTGCAATCATTTGTAAATTACGCTAATGGTCAATATCATTTAGAGCCGCTTTTAAGACAAGGAGAAAAAACTGTTAATTTCCGCTTTGGAGATGAAAGTTGTTCGCTACAAATTTCAAGAGATTATATAGAGCTGCTACATGAGGAAAGAGGAACGGAGCAAATCGTTTGTGTAGATGAGGAAGATGTAAAACAATTGGTGAACGGCAATGTACGATTGCAAATGTTAATGAACGATGGACGTGTACAATATTCGGGAACGTATCGAACGATGCTATTAGTTGAATCGATGTTTCATATATGCAAGCCGATGTCAGTGGGTGCTTAAAAGTCTGAAGTTTCTTTTTTTACGAAAATTTCTGTTGACATGGTGTGTGGATATTGATACAATTCAATTCATAAAATATAGACAATTTCATAAATTACAAATCAGACGAAAATGTAATCTGATTTCTCTTATCAAGAGAGGTGGAGGGACTGTGCCCTGTGAAGCCCGGCAACCGTCAACTTATGTTGAAATGGTGCCAATTCCTGCAAAGCAAATGCTTTGAGAGATGAGAGAGAGGGATAATGTTGTTATATACGCATATAAACCTTTCTGCTTCTCTAAAGCGGAAAGGTTTTTTTGTTGTTTGAATGTGGAGGACATTCAAATAATAAAAGTAATGATAATGGTGGACTACACGCATCAAAAATAAAAAATTGCGGAGTATGTTCAAACAAAAAGGGGTGAACATCATGATTTTATTAGAAAATGTAAAGAAAATATATAAAGCAAAAAGCGGTGATGTCACTGCTGTAGATAATGCCAATTTAAAAATAGACAAAGGCGAAATATTTGGTGTTATCGGATATAGTGGCGCTGGGAAAAGTTCGTTAATCAGATTATTCAATCAGCTAGAGAAACCAACTTCAGGCCAAATTACAATCGCAAATCGTGTCATTTCAGCTATTACAGGAAGTGAACTTCGTAAGGCAAGGCAAGAAATCGGAATGATTTTTCAGCATTTCAACTTACTTTGGTCACGAACTGTACGTGAAAATATCGAATTCCCACTTGAAATTGCAGGTGTTGATAAGGCGAAGAGAAGAAAACGCGTAGATGAGTTAATTCATCTTGTTGGATTAGAAGGAAGAGGAGATGCGTATCCAGCTCAGCTGAGTGGAGGACAAAAGCAACGTGTTGGTATTGCAAGAGCGTTAGCTAATAACCCACAAGTACTTTTATGTGATGAAGCGACATCAGCTTTGGATCCAGAAACGACGGATCAAATTTTAGATTTATTATTAGATATTAATAAGCGTCTCGGTTTAACAATTGTACTCATTACACACGAGATGCACGTGATTCGAAAGATTTGTAATCGAGTGGCGGTAATGGAGAAAGGAAAGATTGTAGAAACGGGGCCAGTACTTGATGTATTCCGCAATCCACAGAAAGACATTACGAAACGATTTGTACAGCAGTTAACGGATTCTGAAGATACAAATGAAACGATTGAAAGTTTAATTGAAAAGTATCCAGATGGTAAAGTAGTTCGTTTGCAGTTTATCGGTGAAGCTGTAGAAAGACCAGTACTTCAAAGATTAATGCAACGCAGTGATATAGAAGTTAGCATTTTGCAAGGAAACATCGCCCAAACAAATAACGGCTCTTACGGTAGTTTAGTTGTTCATTTAAATGGTGAGGAAACAGCGATTCAGCAAGCAATAGAGGGAATACATCAAGATCAAGTAGAGCTGGAGGTGATTGCACATGGATAAGTTACTCACAAATGTCGATTGGAATCAAATGTTAGAAGCAACTGGTGAAACGTTATATATGACGGCAATCGCAGCTCTTGCCACATTTGTTTTAGGACTAATTTTAGGATTGTTACTCTTTATGACAGCGAAAGATAATTTATGGGAAAACAAAGCGATTAACACGGGGATTGGAGCATTCGTAAACATTTTCCGCTCGATACCGTTCATCATTTTAATCATTTTGTTAATCCCATTCACAAAGATTCTGCTTGGAACAATTCTTGGAGCGAGTGCAGCACTTCCAGCTTTAATTATTGGAGCGGCACCGTTTTATGCAAGAATGGTTGAAATTGCGCTTCGTGAAATTGATAAAGGTGTAATTGAAGCTTCAAAAGCAATGGGAGCAAAAACAAGCACAATTATTTTGAAAGTGTTAATTCCAGAATCGTTACCAGCATTAGTATCTGGTATTACGGTTACGACAATTGCTTTAGTAGGCTATACAGCAATGGCGGGAGTTGTTGGTGCTGGTGGCCTTGGAACACTTGCTTATTTAGAAGGATTCCAGCGAGGAAATAACGATGTAACAATCGTTGCGACAATTTGTGTATTACTAGTTGTATTTTTCATTCAGTGGATTGGTGATAGTTTAACGACTCGAATAGATAAACGATAATAAAAAATGGGAGGATGTTTCAAATGAAAAAATTATTACTTACAGCACTTATTTCAACTTCAATTTTTGGGTTAGCTGCTTGTGGCGGGAAAGATAAAGATGAAAAGAAACTTGTTGTTGGGGCTTCTAACGTACCGCATGCTGTTATTTTAGAAAAGGCTAAACCGTTACTTGAGAAAAAAGGAATTGAGTTAGAAATTAAAAAATTCCAAGACTACGTATTACCAAATAAATCGTTAGCGGATAAGGATTTAGACGCAAACTACTTCCAGCACATTCCGTATTTAGAAAAAGAAATGAAAGATAAAAAGTATGACTTTGAAGTGGCAGGGAAAATTCATTTAGAACCGATTGGTGTATACTCTCAAAAATATAAGAGTTTAAAAGAACTTCCGGACGGAGCAACAATTATTATGAGTAATTCTGTTGCTGACCACGGGCGTGGCCTAGCAATTTTACAAAAAGAAGGCATTTTAAAAATTAAAGACGGACTAGATCCGGTTAAAGCAACTCCAAAAGATATCGCGGATAATCCGAAAAACTTAAAATTCAAAACGGATATTGAGCCTGGTTTATTACCACAAGTGTATAACAATAAAGAAGGCGACGCTGTTTTAATTAACTCGAACTATGCAATTGATGCGAAATTAAATCCAGAAAAAGATGCAATTGCAATTGAAGGTAGTGATTCTCCTTATGCTAACATCGTAGCTGTTCGTAAAGGTGATAAAGATAAGAAAGAGATCAAGGCTCTTGTAGAAGTATTACATTCTAAAGAAATTGAAGACTTTATTAACAAAGAATATAAAGGAGCGGTTGTTCCTGTAAAAGAATAATTGCTGAAAAGGGCTGGTCTGATGCCAGCTCTTTTTCATAACTACATAACTATTGGGGAGAAGGGGACATCATATGAAAAAGATTCTATTGTCAGTTGTTACAGCGCTGTCTGTATTTACATTAGCTGCTTGCGGAGGGAAAGAGGAGAATAAGCTTGTTGTTGGAGCTTCTAACGTGCCGCACGCTGTTATTTTAGAAAAAGCACAGCCGATATTAGAGAAAAAGGGTATTAAATTAGAAATTAAAAAATTCCAAGATTATGTGCTGCCGAATAAAGCGTTAGCAGATAAGGAGATTGATGCGAACTACTTCCAGCACATTCCTTACTTAGATAAAGAAATTCAAGAAAAGGGATATAAAATTGTAAACGCAGGAAAAATCCATTTAGAGCCAATGGGCATTTATTCTAAGAAATATAAAAGTTTAAAAGACTTACCAGATGGCGGAACAGTTATTATGAGTAATAACGTAGCGGAGCGTGGACGTATGTTAGCACTGTTACAAAAAGGAGGCGTTATTAAGCTTAAAGATGGAGTGGATGTTGTTAAAGCAACAGTAAAAGATGTCGTGGAAAATCCGAAAAACTTAAAGTTTAAAACAGATGTTGAACCTGGACTGTCACCGAAGTTGTATGAAAATAATGAAGGCGATGCTTTGTTTATTAATTCAAACTACGCAATTGACGCGAAATTAAATCCAACAAAGGATGCAATTGCGATTGAAGGATCAGACTCTCCATATGCAAATATTATTGCAGTTCGCAAAGGTGACGAGAAGAAAAAAGAAATTAAAGAGCTAGTAGAAGTGCTGCATTCAAAAGAAATTCAAGACTTTATTAATAAAGAATATAAAGGTGCTGTACTTCCGGTAAGTGAATAAGTACAAGGAAAGGATTGGGAATTTCCCAGTTCTTTTTTCTTTATATAAATAAGAAGAAAGGTGTATCATATAAGGATGCAAGGGAAATACTTATATACATTTGTGAAAAAATTGTTACATTTTTTCATCGTTTGCGATATCATTTTATTTGATATAAGATTAGAATGAGAATAAAATGAGAATATGAACGTTTTAGTAATTTTTAAAATGTATATATAGGATTAATGGAGGTATTGAGATGGCTGGTTCTACATTAACGGTTAAAGACTTACACGTATCAATTGATGGCAAAGAAATTTTAAAAGGTGTAAACCTTGAAGTAAAGGGTGGAGAAATCCACGCAATTATGGGACCTAACGGAACAGGTAAATCAACTTTATCTTCTGCGATTATGGGTCACCCAAAGTATGAAGTAACAGAAGGTAGCATCATCATCGACGGTGAAGATGTATTAGAAATGGAAGTAGATGAGCGCGCACAAGCCGGTCTATTCCTAGCAATGCAATATCCAAGTGAAATTAGCGGAGTAACAAACGCTGACTTCTTACGTTCTGCAATTAACGCACGTCGTGAAGAAGGCGATGAAATTTCTCTTATGAAATTTATCCGTACATTAGATAAAAACATGGAATTCCTAGAAATGGATCCAGAAATGGCACAACGTTACTTAAACGAAGGTTTCTCTGGTGGAGAGAAAAAACGTAACGAAATTCTTCAATTAATGATGATTGAGCCAAAAATCGCAATCTTAGATGAAATCGACTCAGGTCTTGATATCGATGCATTAAAAGTTGTATCTAAAGGTATTAACCAAATGCGCGGCGAAGAGTTCGGTTGCCTAATGATTACGCATTACCAACGTTTATTAAATTACATCACTCCAGACTTCGTTCACGTTATGATGAACGGTCGTATCGTTAAATCTGGTGGCCCTGAGCTTGCACAACGTCTAGAAGCTGAAGGTTACGACTGGATTAAAAAAGAATTAGGTATTGAAGACGAAACAGCAGAGCAAGAAGCGTAAGAGAGGAGCATAAACATGACAATCGGTACATTACCTTTCGATCAAGAAACAATCCGTCAGCGCGCAAGCGAAGTAAACGAAGCTGCTTGGTTGACTGAGTTCCGCTTACAAGCTCTTGCACAAGCAACTGAACTTCCAATGCCAACGCCTGATAAAACGAAAATTGAAAAATGGGACTTTATCGGAAAAGGCGACGCTGCTAAGCAAGAGCCTGTAAGTTCTTTAACAGAGCTTCCAGAAGCAGTGAAAAACTTAATCGATGAAAATAACAGCGTATTAGTACAACGTACTGGTACAACTGCATTCGTTTCTTTAGCAGACGAAGCAAAAGAAAAAGGTGTTATTTTCACAGATATCGTAACAGCAGCAACTGAGCATGCTGAACTATTACAAAAGTATTTAATGAAAGATGGCGTGAAAGTAGACGAGCATCGTCTAACTGCACTTCATGCTGCATTAATCAACGGCGGTGCATTCGTATATGTTCCGAAAAACGTTGTTCTTGAAACTCCACTTCAAGCTGTATTCTTAGTAGACGGCGAAGAAGCTAACGTATATAACCACGTATTATTCGTAGCTGATGCGAACAGTACTGCAACTTATGTAGAAAACTACGTTGCAAATGAAAATGCTAAAGGTATTGCAAATATCGTAGCAGAAGTAATCGTGGAACAAGGCGCACAAGTGAAATTCGGTGCGGTTGATCTATTAGCGAAAGACGTAACAACTTACGTTAACCGCCGCGGTGTTGTTGGACGCGACGGCCGCATTGATTGGGCTCTAGGTCTTATGAATGACGGAAACACAATTTCAGAGAACGTTACGAACTTAATGGGCGACGGTTCATATGCTGATACGAAAACAGTAACAATTGGCCGTGGTAACCAAACACAAAACTTTACAACTAAAGTTGTTCACTTCGGTAAACACTCTGAAGGTTGGATTTTAAAACATGGTGTACAAAAAGATAGTGCAACATCTATCTTTAACGGAATTGGTAAGATTGAACACGGTGCATCTAAATCAAATGCACAACAATCTTCTCGCGTTCTTATGTTAGATGAAAAAGCTCGTGGGGATGCAAACCCAATTCTTTTAATCGACGAAGACGATGTAATGGCAGGTCACGCAGCTTCAGTAGGCCGCGTAGATCCATACCAACTATACTACTTGATGAGCCGTGGTATTCCAAAACGCGAAGCAGAACGTTTAGTCATCCATGGATTCTTAGCACCTGTAGTTAATGAGCTTCCAATTGAAGGAGTAAAGGCACAGCTTGTTGAGGTAATTGAAAGGAAAGTTCGCTAATGAATATTCATGAAATACGCAAACAGTTTCCAATTCTTGATCAAAAAGTGAACGGCAAACAACTTGTATATTTCGATAGTGCAGCAACTTCTCAAAAACCAATTCAAGTCATTGAAACGTTAGAACGTTACTATAAAGAATATAATTCTAACGTGCATCGCGGTGTTCATACGCTCGGTACGAAAGCTACCGACGCGTATGAAGGTGCACGTGAGAAAGTTCGCAAGTTTATTAACGCGAAATCAATGGAAGAGATTATTTTCACGCGCGGAACGACCACTGCATTAAATACAGTAGCGGCTAGCTATGGTCTTGAAAATGTAAAAGAAGGCGATGAAATCGTTATTTCTTACATGGAGCACCATAGTAACATCATTCCGTGGCAACAAGTTGCGAAGAAAACTGGTGCAACTTTAAAATACCTTCCGCTTCAACCAGACGGTACAATTTCTTTAGAAGATGTTCGTCAAACAGTTACATCGAATACAAAAATCGTTTCTATTATGCAAGTATCAAACGTGCTTGGAACGATTAACCCTGTAAAAGAAATCGGAGCAATCGCACACGAAAACGGTGCAATTATGGTCGTTGATGGTGCACAAAGTACACCTCATATGAAAGTAGATGTACAAGATTTAAACTGTGATTTCTACGCATTATCTGCTCATAAGATGTGCGGACCTACAGGTATCGGCGTATTATATGGTAAAAAAGAATTGCTGAACAATATGGAGCCAATTGAGTTTGGCGGTGAAATGATTGATTTCGTAGATTTACAAGAATCTACTTGGAAAGAGCTTCCGTGGAAGTTTGAAGCAGGTACACCGATTATCGGTAATGCAATCGGACTTGGTGCGGCAATTGATTTCCTAGAAGAAATCGGTCTTGATAATATTGAAAAGCATGAACATGAATTAGCGCAATATGCTTTAGAAAGACTATCAGAAGTAGATGGCGTTACAATTTATGGTCCAAAGCATCGTGCTGGTCTTGTTACATTTAATATTGAAGACGTACATCCTCACGATGTAGCAACTGTATTAGATGTAGAGGGCATTGCGGTTCGCGCAGGACACCACTGTGCACAACCGCTTATGAAGTGGCTGAAGGCTTCTTCTACAGCACGTGCGAGCTTCTATTTATATAATACAAAAGAAGAAATTGATACATTTGTTGAATCACTAATCAAGACAAAGGAGTATTTCACAAATGTCATTTAATAATTTAGATACGTTATACCGTCAAGTTATTATGGATCATTATAAGAATCCTCGTAACAATGGCGTGTTAGAAGATAGTGTTACTGTTAACTTGAACAATCCAACTTGCGGAGATCGTATTCAACTTACGATGAAAGTAGAAGAAGGTATTGTACAAGAGGCGAAGTTTGAAGGAGAAGGGTGTTCTATCTCAATGTCTTCAGCTTCGATGATGACACAAGCAGTAAAAGGTAAGAAAATTGAAGAGGCACTTCAGCTTTCTAAAATTTTCTCTGATATGATGCTAGGAAAAGAGTACGATGACAGCATTGATTTAGGAGATATTGAAGCATTACAAGGCGTATGCAAGTTCCCTGCACGTATTAAATGTGCAACATTAGCGTGGAAAGCGTTAGAAAAGGGCTTAAACGAAGATAAGTAATGTTAAAGGTTCCTAAAAACGAGGCTATCTAAGGAGGGACACACCAACATGGCGAAGCAACTGCCAGATATCGGCGATTATAAATATGGTTTCAAAGACAAAGACGTTTCGATTTTCCGTGCTGGACGCGGTTTAACAAAAGAAATCGTTGAAGAAATTTCACGTATGAAAGAAGAACCACAGTGGATGTTAGACTTCCGTTTAAAATCACTGGATAAGTTCTATGAAATGCCAATGCCACAATGGGGCGGCGACTTAAACGACTTAGATTTCGATGAAATTACGTACTACGTAAAACCATCTGAGAAATCTGAGAAGTCTTGGGATGAAGTACCTGAGGAAATTAAAGCGACATTTGATAAATTAGGTATTCCTGAAGCTGAGCAAAAATATTTAGCTGGTGTATCTGCACAGTACGAATCTGAAGTTGTATACCACAACATGAAAGAAGACCTAGAAGCTCTAGGAATCGTCTTCAAAGATACAGATAGCGCATTAAAAGAGAACGAAGATATTTTCCGTGAGCATTTCGGAAAAGTAATCCCACCAACAGACAACAAATTCTCTGCATTAAACTCTGCAGTTTGGTCTGGTGGATCATTCATCTACGTTCCAAAAGGTATTAAAGTGGATACACCACTTCAAGCGTACTTCCGTATTAACTCTGAAAATATGGGACAATTCGAGCGTACGCTTATCATCGTAGACGAAGGCGCACACGTACACTACGTAGAAGGTTGTACAGCACCTGTTTACACGACTAACTCACTTCACAGTGCGGTAGTAGAAATCATCATTAAAAAAGATGCATATTGCCGTTATACAACAATCCAAAACTGGGCGAACAACGTATACAACCTAGTTACAAAACGTGCGGTTTGTGAAGAAAACGCAACGATGGAATGGATTGACGGTAACATCGGATCTAAATTAACGATGAAATACCCAGCAGTTATCTTAAAAGGCGAAGGCGCTCGTGGTTTAACATTATCTATCGCGATTGCTGGTAAAGGCCAACACCAAGATGCTGGTGCGAAAATGATTCACTTAGCACCAAACACGTCTTCAACAATCGTTTCTAAATCGATTGCGAAGCATGGTGGTAAAGTAACTTACCGTGGTATCGTACACTTCGGACCAAAAGCGAAAAACTCTCGCTCTAACATCGAGTGTGACACGTTAATCATGGATAACCAATCTACATCTGATACAATTCCTTACAACGAAATCAAAAACGATTACGTTTCACTTGAGCACGAAGCGAAAGTATCTAAAGTATCAGAAGAACAATTATTCTACCTAATGAGCCGCGGTATTTCTGAGCAAGAAGCTACAGAAATGATCGTAATGGGCTTCATCGAGCCATTCACTCGCGAACTTCCAATGGAATACGCAGTTGAAATGAACCGTCTAATCAAGTTTGAGATGGAAGGTTCTATCGGTTAATATATGTATGAAGAAAGCGCCCTGCTGTGCAGGGCGCTTTTTTGTTTTGCGGATTTGTCTTGGCTGGATAGAGGATACCAGGGTGGGTGTTCAGCTAAATATATCAACGATTTTTCAAATATATCAACCATAACTCGGAATATATCAGCGATTATTTCAATATATCGACGATTTGACAAGGGATATCGACTTATCAATAAATTACGACATAGCAAGAGGAACGAATACCCTGCACCATTCAAACAGGAAAGGAGCATTTATATATATAGAAGGCGACTGGAAGTAGTTGAGGCTAAGATACTGACAAATACAGTAAAGAATTCATAGGAAAATTCCCCACGGTAAACTTTCTTACAACTCTCTGTTCTACCAATGAATTCACAGATTTAAAAAATAAAGTTTCTCATATAAAAAGGACAATCTTTTGCTTTTTCTCTCAATGCGAGTACAATGTAAAATAGCAAGAAAAGACGAAAAGTATTTACAGGATTATTGCGTACGTGTAGCGTAAATGGCAGTAAGGAACTGAGAGGAGGTTTTTTCGCTGAATATAAATAAAGAAACAATCATCCACCTTTATCATACAAACGATATACATAGTCATTTTGAAAATTGGCCGCAAATTTCTCGGTTTGTACAAGGAGAGAAAAAGCGAAGACAGGAAGCGGGAGAGACCGTTTTGACGGTTGATATCGGCGATCATGTGGATCGTTTTCATAGTATTTCGGAAGCGATGAATGGACTTGGCAATACGAAGCTTTTAAATGAGGCGCTATATGATTATGTAACGATCGGAAATAATGAAGGAATTACGTTAGCGAAGGAGCATTTGAATCGTCTATATGATGATGCTGGATTCGAGGTGCTCGTTGCGAATTTATTTGAAAAAGAAGGGGTACGTCCGGAGTGGGCAAAGCCTTATAAATTACATACAACGACAGATGGAATTACAATTGCTTTTATCGGGTTAACGGTAGCTTATCCAGAGTTTTATCATATGCTCGATTGGCATATTGAAGATCCGCTTATCCATTTAGAGTCTATTTTAGAAGAAGTGCGAGATGAGGCTCATATTACGGTTGTCCTTTCTCACCTTGGAAAAAGCATGGATGAGTATATGGCGGAGCATTATGATATAGATGTTATTTTAGGTGCACATACGCACCATTTATTTGAGCGTGGCGTTCTTATGAATAATACGTTACTTTGTTGTTGTGAAAAGTGGGGACGTTACGTTGGGCACGTTCAGCTTACTGTGGATAAAGAGACGAAGAAGCTGTTGAAAAAGGCCGGTAGAGCGATTAAGACAGAACGTTTAGGTGCTTATAGCAAACCGTTATCCACAATTGAAGTGCTGCAGGAAGAAAGTAAACAGATTATGGCCGAGCCTGTCGTTTATTTAAAGGAAGCGTTACCGGTCGATTGGTTTCAGGAGACATCATTTTCGCACATGTTAGCAAGTGCGCTGAAAACGTGGTGTGGTGCAGAGATTGGCATGGTGAACGCTGGTGTGCTATTAGAGGGATTAAATGAAGGTGTTGTGACGCGCGGAGATATTCACAGAATTTGTCCACATCCCATTAATCCATGTTTATTAAAAGTACCAGGGAAAACGTTAAGAGAAGTTATTTTGAAAGCGCGTCGTCCAAATATGGAGAATCTTGAGGTGAAAGGATTCGGATTTCGCGGGACAGTGATGGGGAAAATGATTTACGCTGGTGTCGAGGTCATTCCAGATACGATTCCTGGGAATAAAATTTTACTCGAGGATGTATTGATTAACGGGGAATCGCTGGAATTAGATCGTATATATACGGTAGGAACGATTGATATGTTTACATTCGGATACTTATACCCAGAGCTATCCACACTTTCTGACAAACAATATTATATGCCGGAACTACTGAGAGATGTGTTAACAGACGTGTTGATAACTCATACATCTTCCGTCAAACTATAGGCTAGTTACTTGTAACACTCATTTTTCTCTTGTCATACAGATAAGAAAGAGAGGAGTGTGAACTATGGTTAATGTGGAGCCAATTATAATCGATAATTATACGTTTATTGCGGTTAGCGTCAAACTTCCAAAGACAAATTTGCTAGCGGTAATGAGCGATAAAGGATATATTATGTGCGGTGCATTAGATGTAGGTCTTTTAAATGAGAAGTTAGGGGATCGAGGTATTATTGCTGGCCGTGCGGTTGGTGTAAGAACGATTGAACAACTTCTTGAAGCACCGCTAGAATCAGTAACGATTGAAGCCGAAGCTTTAGGTATTACGGTCGGCACAATTGGAAAAGAAGCATTATTAAAAATGAGATAAGCATATATCGTCCCTCCTTCTTGCATAGAAATGATATAAGAAGGAGGTTTTTTTTATGAGCATATTTCGTTCGAAAAATTCGCGGTTTCGAAAGGGGCCAATTTCCTTTCGGTACATACTGCTTATGTCGTTTATTCTTTTTGTTATATTACTCGTGCAAGGATTATGGATTGTGAATAGTAGCATTCAGCCGACATTACTTAAATATGGAGAAGTAGAGACGCATAAAATGGCGACAGCGGTTATGACGAAGGCGGTAAAAGATAGAATTAATGAGGGACTCGATGTTGATTCATTAATGAAAGTACAAAATGATAAAAATGGGAAAGTGTCCACAATTAATTTAAATACGAAGCAAGTAAATGAAATCGTAACGTCAACGACCACATACATAGAAAAATATTTACAGCAAGTAGAACAAGGGGATTTGAAAGGGCTAGGTATTTCTGAAAAAAATGGGGCAACGATGGCAATTCCTTTTGGTCGTGTAACGGATAATGCGCTTCTTGGAAATATAGGCCCCGATATTCCAATTGATTTCACGACGATTGGTCATGTGAATACGGATATTAAACAAAAAATTGAGCCGCACGGGATCAATACGACAGCGATTCAAATTATTATGGAGATGGAAGTAACGTTGCAAGTGATTATTCCATTTCATACGAAAGAAATAACAGTGAAGCAAGACGTTCCAATTGCAACGCGCATTGTTCAAGGGGAAGTACCTACTTATTATGGAAGCGGAAGTGTTTCTGTACCTGATAAAAAGAAAACGGATAGTTAGCCATAAATAAAAAATAACCGTAGCAATGTGCTACGGTTATCGTTTTGTATTCGCGCGTTCTTTTCGCTCCCAAAGACTTAAGTGCATGTATGGATCGAAAGCCCATTCTGTATAGCCATTGTCTTTATACATGCCGAAATGTAGGTGGGGCGGGAATTTTCCAGCTGTGCCGGGAGGGCCATAACCGGTGCTACCAACAAATCCGATTACTTTTCCAGGCTCGACAATTTGTCCAAGCTGTATTTCTTTTGAGAATCCGCCTAAGTGAGCGTAATAATGGTAATTATTATGAAGATCACGAATACCGATGCGCCATCCACCAAGG
The DNA here is from genome assembly GCF_022095615.2 of Bacillus thuringiensis. Taxonomy (NCBI): domain Bacteria; kingdom Bacillati; phylum Bacillota; class Bacilli; order Caryophanales; family Bacillaceae; genus Bacillus; species Bacillus thuringiensis. The sequence continues at coordinate 4,703,255 of NZ_CP155559.1, read as the reverse complement.
CGGTTCCAGCCTTTTGTTTCAATAATGCCATAGCAAGTGGATCTTACTGGTACGCCATAGCCTGCAAAAATATCAGTTCCTTCATGAATTCTTCTTCCCCCAAAACTTCTTCCGGCACCGAAAGTACTACGGTAGCTATGGTCACTGCGAATCGGGAGAGGAAAAGCATTTCCTTCTAAATTAACACGTCCATAATGCTTATAAATTCGGGCGTATTCGGTAATTAAATCAACTGTTTTCGCACGTCTATAATATTCCCAAAGCATAATGTGAATGCGGTCTTCGGACGATCCTTGTTTCTTTAAAATCGTTGCTGCTGTATGCAGAAGATCACGGTCGTTATTTGCATTTGCAAATCCATCTTTGTCACCATCTAAACCCATTCCGCCAAATAGAGAAATTGTATGGGGAAGAGTATCGTTACCATTAACAGGTCCAGCCCATATTTCTGGTTTGAAATAAAGGGAAATGATGGCATCTGGTTTTTTCGGAATATCTTTTCTTACGCTCCGTATATTTCTTTCATACTGATCCATTGCAGCTAAGTAATACCAAGGAATGCCTGAAGATTGCTCTGTTTCTTTATATAGTGCCATGCGCTTTTCGTATATGCTTTGTTGATTCTCTTCACCGTAAGCGATGTTTTGGTGGAGAAGAAAGCAAATCGAAAGCAAAAGAGAAATTTTTCGAAGCATGAAATAGACTCCTTTCACAACATCACTCTTTTTAGTGTGGGATATACGGAGTATTTCATTATAGGGAACGATTGGAAAAAATCTTAGAATCTTCATTTGAGCAAATCGCTTTCATACGTTAGAATAGATATGTTACATTGAAAGAAGCGAACACGGTAAACTATTTCATATTGTGCGGAGTTGATAACCATGACAAAACAAACAGAATATAAGCGCAAGCCCGAATGGTTGAAAATTAAGTTAAACACGAATGAAAACTATACAGGCTTAAAGAAAATGATGCGTTCTAAGAATCTTCATACAGTTTGTGAAGAGGCGAAATGTCCGAATATTCATGAATGCTGGGCTGTAAGGAAAACAGCAACATTTATGATCTTAGGTGCGGTTTGTACACGTGCTTGTCGTTTTTGTGCGGTTAAAACAGGCTTACCAACTGAGCTTGATTTACAAGAACCAGAACGCGTAGCAGATTCAGTAGTACAAATGGGCTTAAAGCACGTTGTTATAACAGCGGTTGCACGCGATGATTTAAAAGACGGTGGAGCAGCTGTTTTTGCTGAAACAGTACGAGCTGTACGTCGTAAAAACCCATTCACATCTATCGAAGTATTACCATCTGATATGGGTGGAGTAGAAGAAAACTTAAAAATGTTAATGGATGCAAAACCAGATATTTTAAACCATAACATTGAAACAGTACGTCGATTATCTAACCGAGTTCGCGCTAGAGCAAAATATGACCGTTCATTAGAGTTTTTACGTCGAGCGAAAGAAATGCAGCCTGATATTCCAACTAAATCGAGCATTATGGTGGGCTTAGGTGAAACGAGAGAAGATTTAATTGAAGCAATGGATGACTTACGTGCAAACAATGTGGATATTTTAACTCTTGGACAATACCTACAACCATCTAAGAAGCATTTACCAGTTCTTAAATATTACCCACCAGCAGAATTTGCAGAGCTTAAAGAAATTGCACTTAGCAAAGGATTTAGCCACTGTGAAGCTGGCCCACTTGTGCGTTCTTCTTACCATGCGGACGAGCAAGTTCGTTCTGCAAAAGAAAAAACAGCAGAAGCAAAATAATAAAAAAAGAGAGCCAATCATGGGCTCTCTTTTTGTTTATATTCTAAAACAGTATTTGAGCATGTTAATAAAATCTTTTTTAATTCTTCTGTGGATAATTCAATTGTAAATTCAGGTACACCAGGTGTAATTAAAATTTTGTCGTAAGTATAAATCGCACGATCCACAATAATTGTTACATGTTGTGAATAACCGAAAGGAGCGACACATCCTGGTGTACAACCAGTTTTGTCTCGCAGTTCATCAGGAGAACAGAGAGATAAGCGCTCTCCAGTTATTTCTTTCATCTCTCCCCGGTTGAGCCTTGTGCCTTCTAACGTGAAAAATACGTAATAATCTCCAGACTTAGATTTTAAAAATAAGCTTTTGCTTGGAGTGCCGTGTAAGCCAAGCCTTTCACGTACGATACGATCTGTTTCATAATCGAGTACTGGTTCATGCTCGAACTTTTCATAAGAAGCATTTGTTTTATGTAGTAAAGCAAGTACATCTTCGTACATATGGAGTGATACCCCTTTCTATTGTTAGTACAGTTTCTTCTCGTGGCGTCAACTGAATGTGTTGGAAAGAGATATTACTTGGACGGTGCTTCCCATAATCGTTTTAAGACATAGTGTTCGTCAATTATAATTTCGTAAATATCAGGATTCGTTAAACTTCTCCATTCATTAAAGCCAATCGTATGATCAAAGTGCTTTAAAATGAGCGTAAGTAAGTTTCCATGTGTAACAAGTAGTGTTGTAGTATGGTTTAATTTTAAAACGTCTTGGATAAGCGATATAGCACGGTCCATTGCTTGTTTTGTTGACTCTCCGCCTGAAAAGCCAATATCTATATTTGTAAAAGTAGATTCTAGTTTTTGCATCCAATCGTCCATTGGAACGTCGCTTAATATGCGTTCAGTTAAGCGTTCATCTTCTTGGATAGACAAGTTAGCTTGGAGCGCATAAGGCCGAATAGAATCGATAGCTCGCACAAACGGGCTTGAAATAATATGATCTATTTGTGGTTGGATTTCTAAGAGGAATGTAGCAAGGATGTTTGCTTGATTTTTTCCTGCAATCGTTAATTCGGCATCACGTTCTTGTCCAGTTGCTGAACAATGTCGTATTATAATTAATTTCTTCATAATTCATCCCCATCTTTCAAGTTGACGCTATATACTTCGACAAAAGTGGAAATAATTCCTTTTTATTGGAAACGGCATATTGATCTAAATATGTGGAAAAGTAATGTGGATAATAGAAAATCGAGGTGTACTTATGAAAAAAATGATATGTATCGTATTCATGATTTGTTTTCTTACGCAATTGTCCACAACATATGCACAATCCAATCAAAAGTTAGACTATCCAAGCAATCGAAATACGCCATTTGTAAGTGAGGATGTGTTTTACGAACAGTTAGATAAGAAAATCTATAAAGAATACAACAATGCAACATATAGCGTTCGAAAAAAAATCTCATTTAAAGAAGTGCCCGATGAAGAATCTTCTTTCCGACAAAAAACAGCCGTGGGTTGTCGGGGTGAAGTGGTGCTTCAAGATTCTTTCGTTCACCCTGATCGCCAAGTTTATTTTTTCGCTTCCTTTTCTCAAAATGAAGTAGACGAATTTCATAAGTACATTGTTATAGATGCAGAAACAAAAAGGGAGCTGCGAGCAGGTAAAAGCTATCATCATTATGATAATCTATATAAAAAATAACCCACCAACTGGTGGGTTATTTTTACGCCGGTACATTCATTAATTTTTCTTTCATTTTACGAATAAGAATGACAGCACCAATTGTGAAGAGAAGGGTGATTCCTTCAGCAACAAAGATGTTGATTGTTTTTGTTTGGTAAAGTGCCGCAAAAAAGTCTACAAATGCGTGGAATAATACAGCGTACACAAGGAAGATATACTTCTTCTGTTTTACTGCGTATAAGACAAGCATTGTAAAGGCAATTTGCAGCACGAGTGCCATAATTCTTTCGAAGCTACCAAGGAAGTATAAGTAGGCAGGTTGCTGAATTAACATGTCCTGTAGGCGGCCTAGCTCCGGCATTTTTTCGACCATTTGAGCGAAGCTACCGTTGTTAATTGAATTCGCAAATATAAGCGCTTGAAATGCAGAGAATCCGCCAACTAAAATAGATTCAATGCCGCCGTGACCAATTCCGTAAGCGAAGCCATCTTTATATTCTTGATATTTTTTTAGTAAGAAGAAAAAGGCAACGAAGCGTCCTAATTCTTCAAAAATACCAGCAGTCAGTCCGCTATAAAGCGAGAAAATAAATGGGTTTTCTAAAATTGGACCTATTGTAGGATTTCCGCGCATGAATAATTGGAACGGTGTTTCGAGAATTTGGGTAAAACCGATAAAGATAAGAACACCAACGCCGACCACTTTCCAATTAATATTATATTTCTTACGGAAATAAACGAGTACAATAATTGGGACCAGAATCGAGACAATGAGTTGAAAGATGATGCTGGCAATTACAGTATTTGAAACCATACTTTCACCGCTTTCTAATATATGTACATATCTATTATGCATGAAATATAGTGGAGATGAAACTTTTAACAAAAAATGAATAATTCACTTATTGACTCTAACGTTGCGTCATACTTTATCGTATGTATTAAGGGGGAGATACACATGACAATGAAGGTAAAAGAAGTAGCTAATTTAGTTGGAATTAGTGTGCGCACACTGCATCATTACGATGAAATTGGGTTATTAACCCCAGACGAGACGACAGAGTCTGGATATCGTCTGTATTCCAATGAAAATTTAGAGACATTGCAGCAAATTTTATTTTTTAAAGAGCTAGGCTTCCCTTTGAAGAAAATTAAAGAAATTATCATGAGTCCGTCATTTGATCGCGAAGAAGCGCTACAGCTTCATAAGAAAATGCTTCTTGAAAAGCGTGCAAGGTTAGATAAAGTGATTGCGACGATTGATAAAACAATTCAGCATACAAAAGGAGAGATTGAAATGACGAATAAAGAGAAATTTGAAGGATTCGATTTCAGCCATAACCCATATGAAGAAGAAGCACGTGAAAGATGGGGAGACGCAGCTGTAGATAAAGCGAACGAATATGCAAAAGGTATGTCAAAAGACAATCAAGAAGAGTTTAATACTATTTATAGAAATTTAGCGGCACTGAGACACGGTGCACCAGATTCTAAAGAGGCGCAGGCATCTATCAAAGTATGGTACGATTACTTGCAAAACTTTAGTCACTATTCATTAGACGCTTTTAAGGGCCTCGGTCAAATGTACGTCGCTGATGAGCGCTTTACGAAAAATATCGATAAGTTTGGCGAGGGGTTAGCGCAATTTATGTGTGATGCGATGGAGATTTATGCGGATCGTAATAAAAAATAAAAACGGGTGGAGTTTTCTCCACCTGTTTTATTTTTTTATCATATCGTTCAAAGTCTGATCCCCCGTATTGTTCAAATAAGGATTTTTACTCATTTCTCGTTTTAACATATCGAGGCTTTGCGTATATTCTGTATCATTTAATGCGCCAGATTGAAGGCCTTGAATTTGAGAAATCAACTTTTGGTCTGTTGATACATATGCTTTATAATAGCGAGGGACGATGGACAAAGCAGCTTTATATACTTGATCCGCTACGAGTTTCGGATCCGTTGTGTTTGCACGGTATACAACAAATACTTCATCATCGGTAACGAGCGTAGCAGCGTTTGTAACATCAGGAAGTTTGACTGTCATGCTTGTAATCATTTCAGCGACTTTCTCACGGTTAATGGCTCCTACTTGTTTGTTAGATACTTCATGCTTTTGTTTAGATGAATAACCTACCCTTGTAAGCCGTGTATTTGTATTTTCCGTATGATACATGTCGTTTTTATTGGAAACAAGAACACGACTTCCTTCTTCACGTTCCATTTCGGCTTTATTCGTTGATTGACAGCCTGCAAATAAGGAAAGAGTGAGGAGAGAGAGTATAATTTGTTTTTTCACGATGTATCACCTCCTTCTCCATAGCATGCACTAATTTTCAATTTTTTGTATTTGAAATTGTTGGTTGGTATGCTTTGTGATACGATAAAAAGAAGAATGCTTAGAGAGGAAGTTAATGATGGAGCAAAAGCAAGAGCAAGAGATGCATGCTACGGTGAGCATTAATAATGTGCAGTACGAAGTAATTAAAAACTTTCGTGACGGTTTTAGTGAAGAAGCATTTAAAGAGCGTTATGCAGAAATTTTAAATAAATATGATTATATCGTTGGGGACTGGGGTTATGAGCAACTTAGATTGCGCGGTTTCTTTGATGATAGTAATCAACGTTCGACATATGATACGAAAATTAGTACGTTAACGGAGTATTTATACGAGTACTGTAACTTCGGTTGTGCACACTTCGTATTACGAAAAGTGAAGAAATAAAAAAATCCTCTTACGATTGTAAGAGGATTTTTTTATACTTGCTCACAAACAAATCGAAATAGAATCACCTTCAGAAAGTATTGCATTTGGTTTCATTTGTTGTCCGTTCAATTGAATATCCCCATTTTTAATTTTATCCACAATGCGTGTACGGCTCCAGTCGGAAATATATGTGGATAAAGCTTTATCCATTCGATGGGAACCGAAAACGATATCTAATACGATTGTGATTTCGGCTATGCCGTTTTCTTTATGTTGCGTAATGGAAATGGTAGTAGTTGTTTCTGTTTGATCCTGCTGGGTCATATCGACTGTTTCAACGTGATCAGTAAATGCTTTATAAATACGAAGTTTTTGATTCCACGTATGATCTTTCGGACATTTATAAATGGCAAAGCGGTATATATTTTTTCCATTGGCGTTATGCCTACGAATATTCGTGTCAGTAAATAGGGTAGTGCGTCTGCAATTTTTACAATACTTTTCGATTGTGTTTTGCTCATTTTCATATAAACTCCAAGAAAGTTGTACTTTCTGCATTTTCCTTCACCTCTTATAGTAGTGGTAAAGGAACGTAATACAGCTATTTGGATGTCTTGTAGTATGAAGATCTGAGAAATAGACAAAAATAAAAGGAGATTCCCCAAAGAGGAACCTCCGTAAACATCATACTACAGATGCGTTACGTTCCTTTGTAATGGGAATGGGCAGACTACTCCCTTGAAAAAGCACGGTGCTTTTTTGAGAGTAATACTATCCAATTGCTGGTCCATTACAAAGTAAATGTTGGCATACGTAGATAACGTCCTTTCTATCCAAATAGATTTATTCTTAATTATAACATGTTGGTTTGAAAATTCAAAATACTTTAAGCGAAAAAACACCAGCTAACATAGCTGGTGCCTACGATAAATTATATAAGTTCAAATAAAAATGAGCGTAGTTCTTCTGCAATTTCTTCAGTCATAGAAAATGCATGCTCTAAGTAGCCTGGTTCGTTTAAATCGTCAGGACCGATGATTGCAAATCTATTGCGCTGCATATCAAGGACAATTGTTTTACCGTAATGACGATCGGAGTATAAAAGTGCTAAATCATGACGCTCATTTTCTCCCATAAAGCTAACGAAACGAGTTCTTGTAGCGACTGTATCGTCGTACAGAAAGAAACGTTCTTCCATACACATGGCTCCTTTATTAAATATCTAAGTTTAAGTGTGGTTTATGATCTAAATGGTGATGCGTTTTAATGAATCGTACCGTTCTTGTTTTGTAACGCATAACGATAGAATATGTTTCAGCTAAATCTCCGCCAAGGAATTTAACACCGTCTAATAACTCACCAGCAGATACACCAGTTGCTGAGAAGATTGCATCATCCCCAGATACTAAGTCATCTAACATAAGAAGTTGACGAGGATCTTCTAATCCCATTTCACGACAACGAGCTTCTTCTTCTTCGTTCATTGGAACTAAGCGAGCTTGCATTTCACCTTCAAGGCATTTTAATGCTGCTGCAGAAATAACACCTTCTGGAGCTCCGCCAATACCTACGAATAAATCAATACCTGTTCCAGGTAGTGCTGTTGCGATTGACGCACCAACATCACCATCACCAAATAATTTTACGCGTGCACCTTTTGCACGAACACGGTCAATAATATCTTGATGACGTTCACGTTCTTGCACGATAACTGTTAGATCACGAATCTTTTTATTGTTAGCTTCTGCTACAATTTCAATTGTTTTTTCAATTGGATCATCTAAGCTAATTTTACCAGCTGCTTTTGGACCAACCGCGATTTTTTCCATGTACATATCAGGAGCATGAAGAAGGTTTCCTTTATCTGCTATTGCGATAACTGCCATTGCATTTGCAAGACCTTTTGCAACGATGTTTGTACCTTCTAATGGATCAACGGCGATATCTACTTCTGGACCGTTACCTGTTCCTAGTTCTTCACCAATATATAACATCGGTGCTTCATCAAGTTCTCCTTCACCAATTACAACTGTACCTGCCATGTTTACTGAATCGAACATATCACGCATTGCTGTAGTTGCTGCATCATCTGCTTCATTCTTCTTTCCGCGGCCCATCCACTGTGCGGATGCTAATGCTGCTGCTTCTGTTACACGGACAATTTCTAGTGCGAGTTCACGTTCCAAGATTCCATTCCTCCAATTTCAAAAATCATACAAATATAACTATAACAAATAACGGAGAAAAGGTGAATTCGAAAAATTGTCGATTTTTTCAGAAGAAAGCGTTACAATTAAAATGTAAATGCTTTAATTTCCAGGTAGGTGACATTCATGTATTTTGTAGACAGAAAGAAAATAGAACAAATGCTAGTATGTTTAGAACGAGCAACAAGTACATTTCAAGAGAAAAAGATATATGAAACCGAGTTTGAATTTTACGCATTAGAACGCATAGCGCATCTTATTATTGATTGTGTATTAGATGTAGGAAATGCGATGATTGATGGATTTATTATGCGCGATCCAGGAAGCTATGAAGATATTATTGATATTTTAATGGACGAGCGAGTGATAAGTGCAGAAGATGGACAAGGGATGAAAGAAATTATCCTTCTTCGAAAAATGCTTACGCAAGATTATATTCAAATGAATCATGATGAATTATATAAGACGATTCAAAAACATATTGCAGTGGTAGAGAAATACCCAGCAAATATTCGCAGTTATTTAGAAAAGGAATTAGGACCTGTATCTGCATTTGTACCAGAATAATTATGCTTATAAGATCCCCAAGGTACTTTTTTGGGGATCTTATATTGTATGTGAGAAAGAAAAGGGAGAAGGTTGAAGCATGGGGGAAGCACGTACGACGAAAGATGAAATTGTACAATTGTTGAAAGTAAAGGGAGAGCACACGGTAGCGGAACTAGCTGACGTTTTAGAGATTACAGAAATGGCAATCCGAAGACATTTAAGTAATCTCGAGAAAGATGGTTTAATCTATTCCAAGATGGTAAGGCAACATGTCGGAAGACCAACTTATTTGTATGGATTAAGCGAAAAGGGAGAAGATACATTCCCGAAAGAGTATAAGCAATTTGCGATTGATATGTTAGAAGATTTAGCTCGAATGGGCGATGAAAAAATACTTCGTCACGTTTTAAAAGAGAGAACGAAGCGGATGGAAGAACAGTTGCAAAAGCGAGTGAGTAATCAAAAGAGTTTAGCATATAAAGTACAAGAGATAGCAGCTATGCAAGAGAAAAATGGTTATATGGTTCAAATAAAGAGAGATGGAGAGAATTCTTTCGTAATTGAAAAACAAAACTGTCCGTTAAAGGAAATTGCAGAGAGATTCTCGCAAGTATGTGAAGATGAAAAAGAGATGTATAAGCGTTTATTTGCAGGTGCAGATGTGAAAGCGTTAGCAAACATGTGCGAAGGCGATTGTAGTTGTTCTTACCAAGTAAAAGAGAAAAAATGAACGTTATGGGGCGCTTTAAGGTAAAGCGTTTTTTTCTTTGGAAAAAGCGGGTAATATAAGAGTGGTATGATAGGTGAGAACGTTAGCATAGAAGGAGAGACATAATAATGTATAAAGGTTATTTAATTGACTTAGACGGTACGATGTATCGCGGAGAAGAACAAATTGAAGAAGCGAGCGACTTCGTAAAAGCGTTAGGAGAGCGCGGCGTTCCTTATTTGTTCGTTACGAATAATTCAACACGTAAACCAGAACAAGTGGCAGAAAAACTTGTTCGTTTCGATATTCCAGCGAAAGCAGAGCAAGTATTCACAACGAGTATGGCGACAGCGAACTTCATTTATGAACGTAAACAAGACGCAACTGTATATATGATTGGTGAAGAAGGGTTACATGATGCGCTTGTGGAAAAGGGATTTGAACTTGTGGATGAAAATCCTGATTTCGTTGTTGTCGGTTTAGATCGTGACATCACATATGAAAAATTAGCAAAAGCTTGTCTTGCTGTGCGTAACGGCGCAACGTTTATTTCTACAAATGGAGATATTGCTATTCCGACTGAGCGCGGATTATTACCAGGTAACGGTTCATTAACATCAGTTGTAGCAGTATCAACAGGTGTTGATCCAATCTTTATCGGAAAACCAGAATCAATTATTATGGAACAAGCGTTAAAAGTGCTTGGTATAGGAAAAGATGAAGCATTAATGGTTGGGGATAACTACGATACAGACATTTTAGCGGGAGTAAATGCTGGCATGCATACGCTTCTTGTCCACACTGGAGTCACAACTGTGGAGAAGTTAACAGAATATGAAGTACAACCAACGCAAGTTGTGCATAACTTGACGGAGTGGATTGAGAAGATGTAATGAAAAACAGGTAGCCGGAAGAGGTTACCTGTTTTTTTTATGCATAATTGCATATGTGCTGTTGGTATACAAAATGTAAAATTTATATGTAATGATATTTTAAAGGGGGATAAGAATGTACTGGATGTCATGTATTATGTTTGTTTTTACATTATGTGTTTTGTTCTTTGTTCTATGGAAAATATATAAAATAAATGAAATGAAAAAAAGCGCAGGAAAACTTATTGCAATTTATCCTAGGGTAAAACGACGTTGGATTGCGTTACTTGGACCAGCATATTTCATTGGACAATGTATGTATATATATGCTCAGTACGTAAGTGGCGATATTAATACAGCTGAACAGTTTTTCATTCAGTCGGGTAGTTATGCTATAGCAAGTTGTTTTATGACTTTAATAGCTATCCATCTTATTAAAAGCGTACAAATATATGAAAAAGGCGTAATTGACGGATTGAACTTTTATTCATACGAAGAATTAAAAGGCTATAAAACATCAACATGGGAAAATTCAAAAGAAAATATATTTTTATATCGCGGGCGAGAAAAAATGAATGACAATGTAAATTTACTTATTAGACAGGAAGATATGAATGAATTAGAAAGAATTCTTCAAAGATATATTCCGAAATTGATGATGAAATAAAAAACTCCGGTTGTGAAAACCGGAGTTTTTTTATTAAAATGCACGATTCACAACATCTTTAACTTCTTCAAGATATTGTTTACGCACACTGTCATCCACAGAAGGAACGCTTGTATAGAATATATGCTCAATTGTTTCGATGCCTGTAAATTCAAAGATACCAACATCTGCTGTTTTCTTCATTGCTTCAAACATACCGCCGGCTAGGTATGCCTCTTTCGTATTTCCCAGTGTAGATAATAATAAGCCTTTTTTATCGCTTAATAACTTCTCAATACCATTTTCACCGTAAGCATAAGCGAAGCCGTGGCTAAATACACGGTCGACGTATCCTTTTAAAATAGCAGGAAGTCCTGCCCACCAAACTGGATAAATGAATGTAATGCTATCAGCCCAAGAGATATGTTCTTGTTCTTCTTTAATATCTTCTGGTGTGTTTCCTTGAGAAAATGAGATGAAATCGGAAGCGCCTAATACTGGATTAAAGTTTAACTCGTAGAGATCGCGAACGCGTACTTCGTGACCTTTTCCTTCTAATTCACTTTTTACCGTTTCTAAAATCGCATGGTTGAAGCTTTCTGGATTTGGGTGTGCATAAACGATTACATGTTTCATTGTTCTTCCTCCTATTTGTGGATATGTGAATAGCTTGTTCTCGAGGTGTAATAACATACTGATGTAATTATTTTCGTTATGATGGGTACTTTAGTCAAATGATTTGCATTTGTATAGGGCTACTATTGATAAAGGATTATAGGAGGTAGAGAGATATATTTCGGTTGAATTAACGGAAAATTATTAAAAAACTGAAAGTATGCCATTTTGCGAGGTGTGTTTCAATTTTTATTTATACTACACTACAAGTGTAAAGCAATTAAAAATATAAACGAAGGAGATGAAAAAATAAATCTTGTGAAAAGAATTAGAAGATGAAGTAATAAATAACAAAAAACGGAGGTAATGAAAGTGAAAAAGAAATATGTAGCGCCAGAGGTAGTAGAGTTTGGGAATGCATCAGATATTGTAAAAGGCTGTGGAGGCTGGGGTTGTGAAGTTTACTTACGCAACTGGTCATACAGAATGCAAGGTGGAAAATGTGTAGATGCATATAAAGGAGAAGCGGGCGACTGCTAATTTAAAGTGAAAAAGTAAAATCGAAATAAAACTAAAAAAACGGAGGTAATGAAAATGAAAAAGAAATATGTAGCGCCAGAGGTAGTAGAGTTTGGGAATGCATCAGATATTGTAAAAGGCTGTGGAGGCTGGGGTTGTGAAGTTTACTTACGCAACTGGTCATACAGAATGCAAGGTGGAAAATGTGTAGATGCATATAAAGGGGAAGCAGGCGACTGCTAATTTAAAGTGAAAAAGTAAAATCGAAATAAAACTAAAAAAAACGGAGGTAATGAAAGTGAAAAAGAAATATGTAGCGCCAGAGGTAGTAGAGTTTGGGAATGCATCAGATATTGTAAAAGGCTGTGGAGGCTGGGGTTGTGAAGTTTACTTACGCAACTGGTCATACAGAATGCAAGGTGGAAAATGTGTAGATGCATATAAAGGGGAAGCAGGAGACTGCTAATCTAGTGTATTAAAGGTAAATGGGATAACAACAGGTTCTTTAAAAATTTAAATTAGAAAATTAGCCCTGTTGTTATCCTATTATTTTATGGATTTAAAATGTGGATAAGTTTTTCTGAACTATTACATTTTAGGAGGACAGTGAAATTGAATAATTATATGAAACCTTCAAATAAGAGACTTGAAAATACATCAGATATTTTGATAGGAGATATTAAATTTGCTGAAGAGTGTCATCTTATAAGTAAATTAAATCGTCCTAGACCATATATATATTGTCCATTAATGATGACAAACAAACAGGAAAAATATTGATTAATAATCAGTGTAGTTAGGAGGGAAAGCTATGTTCTATTATCGATTTTATGGCTTGAAAATTGCTAGTGAAGTTGCATTACCTGTAGGAGTAATCAATCATATTAATTTAGAGGAAGAAAGGGAGATTGATCTATTCTTTAAGATTGATAAAGAAAAGGTATTAGATTTACCATTTAAAGAGTTTGATGACTATGTTAATCAAGAGCACCATAGTAAACATACGTATGTAAATTGTTTAACTGGTAAATATGAAATCTTAGCAAATGGTAAGAGTGTAAACTTTATACGATTTACCTACTGTAGTTCAGAACAAGATATAGCAGCTTGTTTTGTTGGAATCGTCTTACCTTACATATTACAAGTTAGAGGAATTGTTCCTATACATGCTAGTGGAATAACTCATGAAGAAGGGGCCTGGGGATTTATGGCTGGTCCAGGAGTTGGGAAATCAACAATTCAAATTGCTCTAATGGAAAAGGGAATGCAATTCTTTACAGATGATGTGATGCCTCTTTCTATAGGAAAAGATGTAGTTTTAGTTCATCCAGGTTATGCAGCTTTAAAATTGGATGAAAGTTCTATTTCAATCGCCTCACAACAAACATTCATTAATGAAGATTCACTCGCTGAAGGGGCAACGAAACAAGTGTATTCATTAGGGGAAACTAACGCATGTAAAGATACCAAAAAATTAAAAGGATTATTTTTACTTAAACCGCATAACGATTCTGTTGGTGATATTAAAGTAAAGCAATTACAAGGACATGAGAAACTGATTCATATACTTGCTAATACATTTACTTTAGGAATTATTAATCCAGAAACGACAATCCAGTATATGAACATTTTTTCTTCTTCTATATTTAAAGAAATACCAGTATACAGTCTTGAATATCCAAAAGAGTTTTCATATTTAAATGAAGTGTGTGATCAAGTAATTCAAACAATAAAATTTGGGGATTTAGGTGGTGATCATAGTGTTGCATGAATTTACAGATAGTATATCAAGCATAAATGCTATACCTGTCGGAGTAGTTTTCTTAGTTGTTGCAATTCTTTTGGGGAATAAATATTTTAAATATCAAAAAGTTGTAAACCAATTGGAAGAGTATGAAAAAACAAAAATGAGAATAGATTCTGGAGAAAAAATGGTAGTTTTCATTATTGATTCATTTAAGTGTACTTCGTGCATGCAAATTTTTGCAAAGGTTAAAAACATTGTAGAGAAGGCTGGATTACCATTTGTAGCAATTGATTCTCGTTCACAACAAAGTTACGTATCACATTCTGACGTTCCTGCGTTACTTGTATTTCATGATGGACATAATGTGAAGAACTTTGATCCGATGCAAGAGATACAAAAAACAGATTTAGAGCAATATGAATCTTTTATTAAAGAGGTGAAAAAAGAATGGAAGAATCTTTAAGTATTAGTTTGCAATATGCGATTCGTTTGTTGAGTTTAATAGGGGCTATTGTTTATTTTAGAAGCTCGATTGGAAAATTGAAAGATGTGTATGCATTTAAAGTAATTATTGAAGATTATAAAGTATTTCCAAAGTTTATAATTCCTTTTATAACAGTAATAGTACCAGCAATTGAGGTCGCAGTAGTAGTAGGACTTTTTATCGGTGGATCTAATATTTTTACTGCTGCTTTAATTGGTGCATGTATGCAATTTTGCTTTGCTTTGCTAATGGCGATCAAGGTTAATCAAGTACAACCGAATGGTTGTGGTTGTTTTGGTCTTCATTCAGCGGAAAAAATTACGATGAAACATGTATCTCGAAATGTTGCGATGTTTGTGATGTTTGGTATTCTAGTTTTGTTTCCTGACACTTATCTCGTTTAAGGAGAGACGTATATGTTTAAAAGAATGAAAATTCAGAAAGAAGATATTTACGCAGTGAAATGGATTATGAAAACAATTTCCAAAGAATGGAAAACAGCTTTGATCGTCTTACTATGTATTGGAGTTACGAGTTTGCTTGGGCCGTTATCACCGCTTGTTTTAAAAGAGATAATCGATCATGGTTTGCAAGGAAATAGCCAATACTCTTTAACGGTACTTTTAATGGCTTTTGCGGTATTGCCACTTTTATTTGGAATCGCGAATCTCTTCTTACGGTACTTCTCAAGTTCTTTATCGGAGAAAACATCGAATATTTTGCAATTAGAAATGTATAACCGAGTGATGGATAAATCAATGAATTTCTTCATTAGTAATAAGAGCGGTCAAGTTTTGCAGCGTGTTTTACAAGAGCCAGGAGAAGTGAATTCACATTTATCGACAATTACAACCCAATTTGCTTCGAAAATATTTTTACTAGGTACAACATTATTCACGATGTTTATGCTCAGTCCTAGCTTAACATTTACAGCATTGTTATTTGTTCCCTTAATTTTATTACCCAGCCCATTTTTCTCTCGTTGGACAGTACCTATAAATGTTAAATCATGGAATTATAGAGCGGAATCTATTTCTAAAATTCAAGAAACAATGAATATGAATGGGATTTTTTTAATAAAGACGCTTGGAACACAAGAGACAGAACGAAATCATTTTAAGAAAATTATTACATCTATCTCGAAATATAACATTTTTAGCTCAACTCTTATGGAAGGAATGGGGGCATTGACTAGCTTTTTGGCTGTATTTGCACCTATAGCAGTATTTTGGGTAGCTAGTACAGAGGTTACAAAAGGAGAGATTAGTATTGGAACGATAGTGGCATTTTCTACTTACTTAGTGCAATTATCAGATCTAACACAAACATTGGCAGGTGTATGGACAAGAATACCTGTT
The DNA here is from genome assembly GCF_022095615.2 of Bacillus thuringiensis. Taxonomy (NCBI): domain Bacteria; kingdom Bacillati; phylum Bacillota; class Bacilli; order Caryophanales; family Bacillaceae; genus Bacillus; species Bacillus thuringiensis. Next base: position 4,687,372 of record NZ_CP155559.1, on the reverse strand, counting down.
TTTATGAAAGCATTAAAGCGGTTGTTGGAATTTAGAGATAGTGAAGATGAAATAAAATTCCCGGAAAAAGGATATGAAGGAAAAGAGATAAAAGGTGAAGTTCAATTTGATAATGTAGATTTTCGCTATGATGAACAATCTAAAGTTTTAAATAATATGTCGTTTCAAATACAAGCTGGTCAAAAAATTGCACTTGTTGGAGAAAGTGGTGGAGGCAAAACGACTATAGCTAATTTGATGAGTAGGTTATGTGAGCCTACTGCGGGTGAAATTTTGATTGATGGAGTTAATATTAAGAATTTTGATAGGGAAACTTTTACTCGCTTAATAAGCTATGTACCACAAGAACCATTCTTATTCCATATGTCTATTCGAGATAATATTGCTTATGGATGTGGAGACGTAACAGAAGAGGCAATTATGAATGCTGCTAAAAAGGCATATATCCATGATGCTATTATGGATATGGAAGATCAGTACGACACAATCGTTGGGGAGAAGGGATTCAGACTATCGACGGGACAAAAGCAAAGAATAGCGATAGCGAGGATCTTTTTAAAGGATAGTAGGATTGTCATATTAGATGAGGTTACAGCATCATTAGATGCTTTTTCAGAAAATGCAGTGAAGAAGGCAATTTTTAATATTTTAAAAGATAGAACGGCTATCATTATTGCACATCGTCTTTCAACGATTACGGAATGCGATAATATCTTTTTACTAGATCAAGGAACCATATATGAGCAAGGAAATTTTGATACATTGATGCAAATAGAAGGGAAATTTAAAGCACTTTATAACAGTCAAAATGAGAGACATACTATAAAAGTAGGATAATGAGGAGGAAAAAGAATGAATATAACATATGTGAAGAAAGATAGTGTGGTTTTTACTGAAGTAGATGGAGAGGCAGTATTATTAGATACGAAAGCAGGCACATATTTTGGACTCGATGAAATGGGATCTTTTGTTTGGAGACAAATTGAGAATAAGTTAAATGCGGATGAGATTATTGAATTAGTAAAAAATAATTATCAAATAGATAGCTCGCAGCTAGAAACTGTAAAAAATGATATTGGTAGCTTTTTAAGTAAATTAGAAGAGAAATCATTAGTCTATCAAGGTGATCAAAAATGATGAAATATATTCAGATTATTTATGAAACGTTACTAGTAAATTATTATCTTAAAAAATATGAGTTTGGTTATATAACCGAATTATACGGTTCGAAATATGGGCAATTAAATCAAGAAGGGGATATGGAGAAAGAGAAGCTAACACGACTATTAAACAAAATTGATAAAGTATGCTTTTGGTTTTTCGGAAATGCCCAGTGTTTACATCGTTCCTTAATTGGCTTTAAGTTAGTACGTAAATGGGGACTCCCTGCTGAATTAGTAATAGGAGTAAAAAAATTTCCTTTTGGCTCACACGCTTGGTTAGAACATGATGGATCAGTTGTAAATGATATACAGACTGTAAAAGAATCTTATATTGAGGTATTAAGAATAGGAGGCCAAAAATGAGCGGAATTACTGGTGTGTATTATAAAGAAAATCTCATCCCAGATCGGGCTGCTGTATTGCGTATGATAAATGAAAACTTAACGAGAGGGAATGATTACGTACAAGTATATGTAGAAGAACAAATTGGTTTTGGTTTTAATGCACTTAATTTAACAACTGAATCAATGAGAGAACGGCAACCTTTTTCTAAAGAAGGAATAACGATTATGGCTGATGTAAGGTTAGATCGTAGAGAACGATTAGTTAATGAATTTAATCAAAGTGGTATGCACTCTTCCATTCAAGAAACAGATGTTGAGCTGTTATGGAAGGCTTATAGAAAATGGGGAATCGACTTTCCAAAATATATTTATGGAGAATTTTCCTTTGCTATATGGGATGCCAATGTAAAAAGATTACTTTGTGGTCGAGATTATTTAGGATTTAGACCATTGTTTTATAAATGGAATGGTAAAAACCTAGAGTTTTCTAGCATGTTAGAAGGACTTATATATGGTACAAATCATTCATTGAAATGGGACAGAGAATATTTTATTGAATACATTACAGAACAAGGATTTGTTAGAACAGATAAGACTCCGTATGAGGGAGTTAAGAGGCTGCCAGCAGCAAGTATTTTAATCCTGCAAGAGGGGCGTCTAGAAGTAAAGAAATATTGGGATATTGAGCATGTTAAAAACATTGAATATTCAGATTCCGAAAGTTATGAAGAACGTTTTCGTGAAATCTTTTTCCAAGCCGTTAAAGATTGTATGCGATCGAGCTCACCAGTATCAGTTGCTATGAGTGGTGGACTAGATTCAACTAGTATTTTTTCAGTTGGACAGTTACTAAATGAAAAAAATAACAAAGCAGAATTTTTCCCTGTATCCCTTGTTTTTGATAAGTACGCCTCAGATGATGAAAGGAAGTACATTGAATTAATAAACCAAAAATACAATGTTCGCTCACATGAAATTGTAGCAGATGATTTATGGAGCTTTAAAAACTTCCCATATGATGCACCATCTACAGCGGAGCCATTTGTAAATGCATCTACTTTTGGAGTACAAGAAAGTTTATATGCGAAAGCGAAGGAAGCAAATGCAAATATAATGTTAACTGGAGCTGGGGGAGATGAAGTGCTTTCTGGAAGTAACTTAGTAATTTCCGATTATATTTGGAACTTCAAATGGGGGAAGGCAATTAGAGATGTAAAACAATTAGCATATTTGAGGGAAGAACCATTCTTTAAAAATCTTCTTCACTATGGAATCCATCCATTATTCAAAAAAGTACAGATGAATGCTAGCCCTTGGCTAGCGAAAGATATTCAAGATGCTATGACGGTTAAGGGGATTGCACGGGGAAGACTAGCGAGAGGGAAACAAGAAAATCAAATCACAACTAATATTACTCCTTTTATCGATCAATATATCGCAGCTCCACTAGGAATGGAGGCAAGACATCCGTTTCTTGATAGAGAATTAGTAGAGTTCTTAATTGCTATACCAATGGAGCAAAAATTACAAGGATCTATTAAAAAATTAATATTAAAAAATGCTATGAAGGAAATACTGCCAGAACCAATTCGAAAGCGAATTGATAAAACAGCTCACTACTCTGTAATTTATTCTGGTTTACAACGTGAATGGCCAGAAATGGCTAAAGCATATAGTAAAGGATATTTAGCTGATCTCGGATTGGTTGATCATGATGGATTCAAAAAAGATCTTCACCTATGGAGACAAGGAGAAACGAATAATGTTGACTATTTGTGGACGATTGCAACTTTAGAATTATGGTTTTATAGGTTAGACAATAAGCAACCTAAAAAGTTGCATGGTTAAAAATTTTCTGTATAAAGTTGAGAAAGTATTTAATTCATATATTCTTATTATTTAAAAATGTATATTGTTAGTAGAGAGAGAAAAATTTTAAGACGAAGGGGTATATGATATGAACATTATTGAGATTGAAGGACTAGAAAAATCATTTGACCTTGGTGATAGTGAAACAAAAGTTTTAAAAGGAATAGATTTTCAGATTCAAAAAGGTGACTTTGTATGTATTATGGGAGCAAGTGGATCTGGTAAAACGACATTGTTACAGTTACTCGGAGGATTAGATCTACCGACTAAGGGTAACATTCGAATAGAAAATACAGAAATATCATCATTAAAAGAAAAGGAACTTGCTTTATTCCGGAGACATAAAATTGGATTTATTTTTCAACAGTTTAATTTAATTCCAGTTTTTAATGCGGAAGAAAATGTTGGTTTACCGCTATTATTAGATAATGTATCTCAGAAAAAAGCAACAGTTACAGCAAAGCGTTTACTTGAAATTGTCGGTTTAAAGGGAAAAGAAAAATATCTTCCGTCTCAGCTATCAGGTGGTCAGCAGCAACGTATTGCAATTGCAAGAGCTTTTGCGAATGAGCCAGCTATTATATTAGCCGATGAGCCAACAGGGGCATTGGATTCTGAAAATAGCAAAAATATTATTGCTGCTTTGCGAAATGCTTGTGATGAGTTAGGGCAAACCGCTGTTGTTGTTACACATGATCCATTTGTTGCTGCTCATGCAGATAAGGTGATTTTCTTATTAGATGGTCGGATCATTTATGAGCATGCAGAAAGTAAGGGGTGGAAATTCCGTAATATCTCTCAACAAGTTGCTCGTATTCAAGAAATTATGAATACGCACTTTAAGGTAGGAGGTAGGGACGATGCATTGGGCAATTAAGTATGCAGCGAAATCAATTAAACAAAATTGGTTAAGAAATATGTTAATTGCGCTTGGAGCGGCTCTAGGTGTTATGTTGGCAACTATGCTATTGCTTGGAAATCAATCTGTAGAGCAAACAGTTCATCAACAAGTAGTAAGCCGTTATGGTGATTATGATATGCAATTTGGGTATGTGAAAAATGATGCATACTTAAATGATGGAGAACTAAAAAAAATCGATAGTTTAGAAAACGCTGAAAAAATATCAAAAATATTAATTCCGTATCCAATGCCAAACCAGAAAGAGCTTACTGGAAAACCATCGTATTGGGGAGTTGAAAAAGATTCTCCGGACATGCTTTCTTATAAATTGGCAGAAGGAAGATATCCAGAACAAGGAGCAGAAGTTGCTATTACAAAAGGATATGCTGAGCGGGAACATATAAAGGTAGGAGAGGAAATAAAGTTACCCTTTCCTCCACACGGTGAAAAATCAGTTAAAGTTGTTGGGGTATTAAATCCTCCAGCGATGGCAGCGATGGGGCATAGTGCTTATTTCCCTATTCGTTGGCTACAAGATGAATTGCAGTTAAATGGAAAGTTCAATCTTGTTCAAATAAAAGTGTTTGATCCGAGTGTAAAAGGGATAATAGCTTCTGACTTAAATAAGAAGCTAGAAGATGTGAAAATTGATCAACGTACATATGTAGACAAGGCATTTGAACGATTAAACGTCATGAAACCATTAATATTTAGCCTTGGTGGAATTGCATTATTTGTGGTAGCACTTTTAATTATGGGAAGCTTTTTCTTATCTGTTCGTAGCAGGTTTAAGCAATGGGCACTTTTACGAGCGCTTGGCAGTAATCCAAACCAAGTTATTATGGTTGTACTATTAGAAGCATTGTTTATCGGAGGTATTGGTTCTTTAGCGGGGGTAATTTTAGGTGCTTCTACGCATCAAATTACCGCATCCTTTATAAATCAATGGGTGAATGCTGAAAGTACAGGGAACGAAGTATTTGCTATCTCAGGAACGCTTTTACTTATTACCTTTATCCTAGGAATGATTATGTCAGTAGTAGGAGCAATCATTCCGGCGTTTATGGTAAGAAAGATTCCACCAGTTCAAGCATTAAGACCTGGACTTCCAAGTGATCAAAAGAAGGAAAGAAAATGGAGTATAATTAGTGTTTGTATTTTATTCATTGGTACGTTAATTGGTCTGGGTGGGTCGTTTATTGAAAAATATATAGGGTTTAATCCTAGTGCAATTGGGGCAATCTTTTTTGCAATTGGCTTATTGTTTACAATACCTTTATTTATTCGCTTACTTACTCCAATTGTTTCTAAACCGTTGCAAGCTATATTTCGTGTTGAAACGGCCATTAGTAGCCGAAATGTAGTACGTTATCGTCAAAAAGCTGCTGTTTCAGTTGCAATATTGGCATTTGGATTTATGCTGTCTCTTGTAGGGACAATGTACGTGAATTCTATGTATGAAGGCATGAAGCAAGGACTAGAGAAGAACTTGCCGGCAGATTTAGTAATCCGTGTTCCTGTTGAAGTACAGGAAACAGAATCATTACCTTTCAGCTGGTTATCTAAAGTTCAAAAAGTTAATGGTATAAAAGAAAGCGTAGGAATAGCTCCAGATTCTACATCTAAGTTAATTGATTATAACTTTAAAAAGGCAAATCAAGAGTGGTACGAGTTTATGAAAACTCGTAAACTTGATTATGAATTAATGGAAGTTGCAGGAGTAGATATTGTAGCATTCCAAAAAATCACGAAAATGAATGTTGTATCTGGAAGAGAATTAAGTACGCCATTAAAAAATGGAGAAGGCGTTATCACAAAAGAAACTGCTAAAAATTTAGGAATTAAGCTGAATGAGACAATTTCTATACAAGCAAAAGGAAAACAAGTACAGCAGATAAAAATTGTTTCGATTATTGAAAAGGATTTACGCTTAAGGGGATCATATGTATTTGTAAATGAACAATGGGCTCAGAGCGCATTTAATCTAAAAGGATATGAATCTATTCAAGTAATGACGGATTCAAAGGTTCCTTTTGAGAAAATAAAAGAAGAAGTAAAGAGCATTACAAGTGGAAGAGATAATGTAGAAGTAATTAATAGTAACGATCTTTTACAAGAACAACAACAATTGTTATCACAAATGGTTACTTTAATTCGCTTATTAGTAGGTATTATCTTTGTTATCTCAGGAATTGGTTTAATGAATGCAATTGTAGCAAGTCTACATGAAAGACGTGCTGAAATTAGTATGATTCGTGCAGTAGGTGCGATACCGAAGCAAATGAGAAGAATTGTATGGTTGGAAGGAACCCTACTTGGAGCTATAGCAGGAGTTATTGGAATTGGAGGGGGGCTAATTTTTAGCTATATTGTTTTATCAAGCCTAGAATTAACGGCCTTTATTGTTCCATATGATCAAATTATTTTCCTTGCTATTGCAAGTATTTTACTTGGAGCAGGTGCAGCAAGTATTGCAGCATTCCAACTTCGTCAATTTAAATTAAGCGATACGTTAAAAGAATTATCTGCATAAAATGAGTTAATCATATTTCGTTTAGACCGTATTTCAAATACGGTCTTTTTTATTTTTTACAAATATGTAAACCATAAGTTCGCGTGATTAAAAGTGAAGAGGAAATATTACTAAATACAGTATACCCTTAGTTAAATTTGAGCTGTAAATCTTTAATTTATTTGTATTTTTTTTATTGTATTTAACTTCTATTAATTAACCAACAAAAAGCTATAAATTAAAGTTAGAAAATGAATAACGGGGGTGAAAAAATAATGGAAAAGAAAGAAATAAAGGTACGTATAAAAGAAATTGTTCCAAAAATTCTTGGAACAGAACAATGCTCTCAAAAAAAAAAGTGCGGAATATCGTATAACATTTTAAAAACGAATGAAGATCTAAGTGTAGTGAAGTTGGAAAGTAAATTTAATATTCATATTAATGTATTGGTTCAATTACTATATGGGGTGTTCAAAAAGATAGATTTTCAAAAAACGTTAGTAGTTCCTACAATTGTGATTTTAGATTCCTTAACTGTTACGAATGTAGATGAGCCTGGAGTATATATCGTTGACTTTGAGGGAGAGCAACTGGTTCGTATTGATAACGTTAAAAATTTAGAGAGAGAAAAAAATCATAGCGCTTCATTAGCGATTGGTTACGCCGTACAGTTAAATAATCTAGTACATGTTAGTCCGGAAGATATAGATATAAGAATAGAAGAAGAGCTTCTGTATATGATTCATAGAATGAATGAATTGTTAAACATTCACGGTGAATTAACATGTGATTTTGAAGAGAATACTATACAAGAGTCTGGGTTGTACCAGTGTAATTTATCAGCAATTTTTTTATATCAATGGATTATAAATAAATAATAGGATAAGGGGAGAATGAATGATGAGTACAATATTAAGTGAAAAAGAAAAAGAGGTAGCTATTCTGGTATCTAAGGGTATGAAGGATAAAGATATTGCTAAAACATTGTATATTAGCCGAAGACGAGTTGGCGAAATTATAGCATCTATTAAAGAAAAATGGAATATTCATCATCGTGTGGAAATTGGGATTTGGGCGTATTACCACGGGTGGATTACGATAAATAAAGTTAATGAGGTACATGATGATTCTGGTATATATGCAAAAGCTATAAATCGCATCCCGTTATTCAAACATACTGGAGGATTAATAAAAAAACTTACTTGATTTGTATAAATCAAGTAAGTTTTTTTATTTTAAATTCATAATTTAGAGCAAAATAAGGCCTCCTTTATTATAAGGAGGCCTGTTGAAGTATAGGTGTTAAATTGTATGAAGTTTTGAAATTTCAGTTGGGACAGCGGGAGAATGAGGCTTTGGTTGTAGTTCTGCTAAATGAAGTGTTTTTGTATGTGTTGTTGCGTGATTTGAAAAATTGTATGAGCTAATACAAAGTAATCCAATCAATAAGAACATGATACAAGCTTTAATTTTTAACATTTTCTCTACCCCTTTGAGTTGTTTTGTTAATTAAAATATAAATCAAAAGGGTAGTTAAAAAGAATAAGTAAAAATTAGTTAAATTTAAATGCATTATTTACATAAAAAATAGCTCTTATTTTACAACGTAAGTTAATAGAGCTATTTTATATCAATGCAACAATTTAAAGCCATTTTATAATATTTAGCAGATTGTTTATATGCCCTAATGTCGTAATAATAATCTCCCAATTCGGTAGCCAGTTGTTTTGTACGAACATATTGGTTTTTATCTATACCTAACTGAATTGTATTTTGCATTTCTTTTTCGTAACTATAGTAGTCGCCACGAGTCTTAAGTATTTGTGCTTTGTACATATAAATTTCAACTTGTATTGAGGAAACATTATAAGTTTCAACAATTTGTAGAGCGGTTGACATATATTTATCTACTTGCTCCCATTCTTTTAATTCTAAATAAATTTCAATGAGACTTCGCAAAGCATATATTTTATCCATATGTTGATGTAAGCTTTCATTAATCTCAAGTGTATTATTAAAATGGTGAATAGCTTTTTCGTATTCTTTTAGTCCTTGGAATACTCTTCCATAATTATATTCAACCATTGCTAATAGATTGGGATCATTGAGAGGTTTTATGTATTCCTCAGCTCTTTTTAAATGTTTTAATGATTCTTCGTAGTTTCCGTCTAAATGATATTGAACGCATATTGTTATAAGGGTTTCTGTTATTCTTGAAGGGATATTCAATTTTTGATAAATGTTATAAGCTTTTTTTGAATATGCTAAGCTGACAGATTGACTATTAATAATACGTTGTTTTACTAAGCTCATATTGTAGTATAGGTCGGCACGTTGTAGAGTTTCTTCAGAAGTCAATAATTTATCAGCCTGTACATAATGTTCATTTGCCTTAAGGAAATCTTGTATATAGTAAAAATAATTTCCACATGCTATGTAATAATATAAAAAATCAGAAGCAAATTGCTTATTTGGACGACTTGGTATTAAATTTGTAGAGTGATTGTAAATTGTTTGAGCTTTTTTAATTGATTCAGAGCGGACATAATAATGAACTAAGACACCGAAAATTTTTAAAAGTATAGAAGTTGGATGCATTTCGCGTGCATGTAGTTCTAAAATAGAAACTTCATTTTCGGCTAATTCTTTTGTCTCTTTGTAACGATCCGCAATATCAGATATGGTCTCTTCTGCACTATGCATATTTACCTTGATAAGGTGATTTACATCTATATCAAGTTTTTTTGCGACTTTTTGCAGGAAAGATTGAGAGGGCTTTATTTGACCATTTTCAATTCTGCTTAAATATGTAATAGAACATATGCCCTTCACTAGTTCTCCTTGTGTCATTTCACGATGTATTCGAATTTGTCGTATTCTTTCACCTAGTTTCAAAAAGCCACCTCTGTTTCATGCTTTATACTATTTTAATTTCATAAATATAGATTTATCCTAAAAAATGGATATAGTTAATATAATAATCAAGAAATACAAATATATAAAGTGTTTATTAGCAAAAAAAAAGTTTTTCAACCTTTAATTACATGTAAAGTGATGTATTTTTTTGTATTCACACTCCGCTCATACAAAGAACAAAGAAAACGAATAAAATGATAACAATACCAATGCCGAAGTTAAATACGAGAGTACTATCCATACTATGTAACCTCCTTATTTTGAGTCTACTTCAAAACTTTGAGAAAAGGATTCATGCATGTAAGAGTTACCTTATTTTATGTGTTTATATTTTGAAATGAGTAAGTCCTTGTGAGATAAAAAAAAGACACTCTTTTGAGTGTCTTTCATGATGACAAAATGTGCCAATTGCTTGAGTTTGATAAGGCGCTAATATCCGTTTTAACGCCTTTTCTTTGATCAAGAAGTGTAGCAACAGCGATTCAAATAAATTGTACCATTTGTTTCATAGGTGTGCGTATGCAATTGTGCATATTTTGATTATGAGGTGGGTAATGAACTATGAATAATTTGAAGTGATTTATTTACGATTTCTTCTGCGGCATATATGCCAACTGCGTCTGTTTTTAAAATATGGGATTGTAAGTGATCATGCATTGCTCCTAATTCACCATGAAGTGGTGCGAAGGCATGATTCGCCTTTTCAAGCATGCATAGATCGAGTAAAGAATCCCCAGCTGTAATAATCGTATCTATTTGCAAAATTTCTTTTATATATTGCAAGGCATCCCATTTGTTAATAGGCTTCGGTACAAAATATAATTTTCTACCTTGAAGTGAATGGGCCCAGCCTTGTTTGTCTAACCAAGAAATAAAGGATGTTAATTCGTCATAAGGAATGTTCTCTCGTTTAATGATGCAATAGTGGAATAGATCATCAGCTGTTTTTTGTGATATAACCCAATCTTTATGAGCGATTTGTTCAAATTCCTTTAGTATATCGTTTCTCTCTAAACATTCTACTGAAAGTCTTTTTTTTATTTCTTTGTTCCAAGTAACATCTTGCTTGCCGTCATGAAGGATATTACCGCCGTTACTTGTAATGGCATATTCGGGAATGATTTCATTTTGGAATAAAGTAATACGCTGAAACTGTTCAATCGTTCTTGTTGTAACTGGGATAAAATATGAGTGCAGTTGCAATTTTTTTAGTAGTGAAATGGTTTTATGTGATATGAAAGAAATTTCTTTCCCATCTAAAGTTTCAATGAGTTGAATTGATTCATCTTCTATAGGGGCACGAAACGATTTCCGGGAATAAATAAGCGTCTGATCAAGATCACTAGCGAAAATCATATCGTTTCCCTCCTAAGAGGCTTAATGAGCCCACAACATGAATAAGCCATATTCTCATATATTTCAATAGGGACATTCTTTTCTTTAGCAAGAAGTAAAATATGCTTTAAATCGGGATTGTTTTGCTTACGTATTAAAATTTTCCATGGTATTCTTCGGAGTAATACGCGAGTTGTTTCACCGACTCCTGGTTTAATTAAGTTAATATCGTCAATTTTAAAATGATTTTGGATAGACTGTATATCTTTTAATCCTTGCCAAGAGGGATCCGTGTAAGTTGAAGCAATATAACGTAATTGATTATCTACATGAGAATGAACAGAAGGGAATAAATCTGTTACCTCATCAATGAAGAAATTTGATAAATCTTCTTGTTCTAGCTCTTTATAATATTTAACACCATGAAAATCATTTGGACCGATATAGGTGTCATTTAGTACAGTGCGGCTAATTAGTCCAGAGACAGTTGCATTTAAGCAAGCGCTAGGAATAAGAAAATCTTCACGCGTACCGTAGATTGAAGTACAGTAACCGGGATCAGCAAGCACAGCCATACAATGAGAAATGTGTGTATTATTTCGTTCGTTAAATGTGTGTACTGCATATTCTAATTCTTTTTTTATTGCACCTTTCCCAGTCCATCCATCAATGAATTGAATTGTCTCTTTAGAGTGATGTTCCAAAATATAATGGAGTGCATTTTCATCAATACCGCGTCCGCGAACAATAGAAATACAATAGTGAGGTACATCAAGGTTGTATTGATAACGTATGTAGCGTTTTATAAGAATGCCAATAGGTGTACCAGCACGAGCTAATGAAACGAGGACAAGGTTAGTTCCTTTAGTCTGTATAATTTGTTCGGCGACAACTCCAACAGCAATAGCTAGTTTGTGTTTGTATTGTTGCAGGGAAGAAAAGAATAAATCCATATACGCTTTAGATGGTTTATATTCCATTGGTAACATTTCGGAATAATGTGTGCCAGCTTGAATTGCTTGTTCTCTAGTTTCTGTGGAACTTTCTTTCATTAAATCACTAATATCTTTTAATAGAAAAATAGCATCATTTGGATCATAACTACTAATATGAGAATTTACTTTTACCATAATTATCAACCTTCCTTTTCTATGCTATTTGAAAATGAGACGATATGAATAAAGGGAATAACTGTTTGTAACTGCTGTAGAAGAGGAGATAGGGCTTCTTCTCCTAAATCACGTTCCATAAAAACAAATACTTCATCGTAATCATGAGGTGAAATATTATAAAAGTAATTTGTAATAGTAGAATCTTCGGGACTTGGATATGAGAAATGATTATGAATGGCGTAGTTCACATCATTTGAAACAGGGTGGATAGGGCTTCGTGTTGTAGATTGATATAAAATATTTTCACCCATTTCAGCAGCAATTTTCATTGGAATATACATAAATTCACCCGTTCCGAGACAGAGTGTTCGTTTTCCAATTCTTTCTCTATTTAAAGTTCTTCCTGCTTCTTGAGCGAAAGAATGAATGTGCTTTTGTTCATATGCTGAAATGCCGAATCGCCCAGTATATTTTATATAATTTGATGTATAGGATAATGTTGGGCAGGTAAGGGTATGTTTTTTGAAATTAAGTTTAGTTTCTTCAATTTGAATATCTGTTTTTGAAATATTCAATGGTTGGCCAGTTGTATAAATACTGCCTTCTAATAAAGAAATAACATGAATCTTAATTTGAAGCTCTTCTTCTAATTGTTTAAATTGTCTTCTATTCGTATTAGAACGCCAGTCTAATAAAGAAGCAATAATATATTCTTCTCGTGGGAATTTATTTTGAATCGATCTAATAATATTTAATGCTGTTTTTCCTGTTGTCATCTCATCATCTACGAGAACAATTGGATTGCTGTTTTGAAAAAAGCTTTCATCCACATAACAACGGTGCGATGTTGCATGGGAGTGTTCTTCCTCAAATGTAATGACAGATTCGAGGTTGGGTATCGATTCCCTAGTTGTATGTACATACTTTGCATTTTGAAAGCATTGAAACATAGAATGACCAAGTGCTGTTGCTGTTTCAGCAAATCCGATAAATAACACTTCTTCTTGCAAGGGATATTGATAATGAAATACTTCTTCTGGAATTTCATCAACTTCTAATGAAATAAGATTTAAAATTTCTTTTTGAAACGGATGAAAAGCATTATGTAGTACTTCCATATATCTTGCAGCGAGAGCGAGCCCACTTGTTAGAGAGATTGCAGGTTTAATAGGAAGATGCTTTCCAAGAATTGTACTCACAAACAAAAAACTCCGCTTCTTATTTATCCTCGCTGCCATTTGAAAAAGATTGTCTAATTCTAAGTTATATGGATTATCACGTACTTCTACATGAACCTTTATATTATTTAAAACGTTATACGTGTTGTTTTGCGTTTGTAATAAGGAGATCGGTGAATTGTTTGTTTTCATGTAGCACCCCGTAAATATTAGATTTTAAAATGGTTTTGCGAGCCCAGTTATAATGAGGCTTTACTTCATTCATTTTGTTAGCAAAACTGCTTTTTAGCACTCCGTTATACGTATCTGCATTTTGTAAAATTGACCTTGCGTCTAAATAATCTTCCATTGTAACAATGTGCATTGCTTGTACAACTCTAATATGAGATGGGTGAATAACTGTTTTTCCAATTAATCCATTTGCATGGTCAAGCGATACCTCTTGAATGAGCCCTTCTTCGTAATCATTAGAAAAATATTCCCATACACATCCTGAAATAACATATTCATTTTTTGCTCTGGAGAAAATATTAATAATGTCGGAAATACAATCACGAACAACAGTAATATGATAGATAGGGGTGTATTTATTGCGCCGAATACCAAATATACTTGAAAAATCAGTAGCGCCAATACGTACATTTAAGATGTAATCACGATAGGAATCTAGTAGATCTTTTATTTGTAATAATGATTCTACACGTGTTTCTTTATACATAATTTCTGGTGATTCTAAAATCGGCATTCCATAAAGGGATAATGAATGTAGCTCGTTTATATATGCAAGCTGATTGATATAAATCTTTCCATTAACGGGTGTGAATTTTGGAAAGACAAAACCACATAAGCAATGAACAGCACTACCTAATTCAGTAACAATTGTTTTCATTTGACTGGGCTGTCGAACTCTAATAAAAAGAAGTGGGAGGTCTGCTTGATTTAGTATGTTGGCACTGACTAAGTTGGCGATTTGCTGTATTTGAACGACAATGTTTTGCTCTGCAAGTTTTACTTCCTTATCGCTGATAGAGTCTTCTAGACAAAGAATAATCGAGGTAGCTTCCACATGTTTTTTTCTAATTATATCTTCCGCGATAGTTTCTTTCGTGCCAGGAGTATATAGTGTAGCCCCTAATGCGTACGCTAATTGCTCTTTCTCTATACTTTTCGAAAAACTAAGAGGTTCTTTGTAGAAAAAATTTTGACGTTCTTCTAAGGAGAGATAAGAAAAGTAATTCAAATTGTCACCACCTTATTTCAAATAATTCTGTTTAATCGTAACATAATAAGGAAAATCTTCCATAAAAATAAAGCGAGAAATTTAAAAAACATATTGAGAAAGATGAATTATAAGATGAATATCGAATATTGTTAGTAGAAATATAATAGGGGGAAGAGAAAGTGGATATACATAAGTTAACAGTAGAAGAAGCAAATGAGATAAATACGTGGACGTATGAGGAACCTTATGATTTGTATAGTTTTTCAGGGGAGGAAGAAGCAATAGAAGAACTATTAGATGGGACGTATTATGGCTGTTGTGACGATAAGGGAGAGTTTATTGGTTATTTTTGTTTTGGGGAAAATGCACAAGTGCCAGGAGGAAGAGATGCTCATTTATATGGTGGAGAAGATGTAATTGATATCGGACTTGGCATGAAGCCAGCGTTAACAGGGAATGGGCTGGGGAAAATGTTTTTTCAAGCTGGGATAACCTTTGCAGCGAAAGAATATAAGCCGAAGACGTTTCGACTTAGTGTAGCGACATTTAATACACGAGCGATTACGCTATATAAAAACATAGGTTTTCAGCAAGGGCCTACTTTTTTGAGCCGCGGAAGAGAATTTATGATTATGGAATATGAAAGACCGTCAGTATGAAACTGACGGTCTTTCATGTTTTATTATTCCGAATGCTCAGCTCTGTGCGCTAAACGGCTTGAAGCAGCGGCAGCGATTCCGCCAACGATATCATCAAGGAATGTGTGTACCTTTCCAGATGATTTATCATTTAAGAATTCTAAAATACCAGGTTTTAATTTATCGATATATCCAAAGTTCGTGAAACCGATAGAGCCGTACACATTAACGATAGAAAGTGCGATCACTTCATCAATTCCGTATAAGCCTTCATCGCGTTTTACGATATCTTGTAACGGCTCACTTAACATTCCTTTTTCAGCAAGGACATCGAGTTCGATACCAGTAATCAGTGCGTTTTGTACTTCACGTTTTGATAATACACGCTCAACGTTATAACGGCATTCTGACATCTCTAAATTTGGATGATATTTTTTTTGAAGAAAATGAACAAGTTCAGCAATATCGTCAATTGTTACACCGCGCTCTTGTAATAGTTGTAATGCTCTTTCTTGTAGTTGATTTGATTCTTTCATGTTTATCACCTTTTTTTCTTTTTAGTATTTGTATACGTTTCGTTGCTTTATCATGTGCATAGGAATGAAAGGCGAGCACAAGCTCATATATATAAAGAAAAACCATAGGTGGCGACTGCGATGATTCATCATATTTATGAGCATTATCATATGCATGTTAAAGAATTAATCCCCCTTGGCCCCTATAAAAGCTTTTGGATTCGCAACAAAATTTATGTACTTGTTCCAATTGGAGAAATGGAGGAAGAAGTACTTGTAGAGATGAAAAAGCTCAGTGATTATATGAACCAGCAAGGGGATATAACTGTAGCGACTTTCGTTCCGACTATACACGGCTACTATGTAAGTGAGATAGAAGAACAAAATTACTGCTTATTAAAAGGTATGCGTGCGTTAGAACGACATGCTACATCATTAGGAAGTGAGCTTTCTATATTCCATAAACGAGGTGCATTCTTTCCAGAAGAAATTGAGCAATTAAGCCGTATTGGTGAATGGAAAGCGTTATGGGAAAAAAGGCTCGATCAATTAGAGAAATTTTGGCAATCACAAGTGATGAACCACCCTACAGACGTATTCGATCAATTGTTTATTGAATCCTTCCCGTATTACTTAGGAGTTGCAGAAAATGCAATCCAATATGTTGTAGATACAGAGATGGATGCTACGCCGCAAGTAACTGATGCAGCAACAATTTGTCAAGAACGATTCACACCTTTATTATGGCATCAAACGAAGCGGCTCAAACTTCCTTTTGATTGGGTGTATGATCACCCGAGTCGAGATATTGCAGAATGGATCCGCCATATGACGATAGAAAAAAAGAAAGACTGGGAGCAAACAATTGTTCAATTTGTTACAGATTATGAACGTAATTATTCGCTATCCTCATTTGGTTGGCGCTTATTATTTGCAAGGCTCTTGTTCCCGCTTCACTATTTTGAAACGGTCGAACGATATTACCAAACTGGAAACGAAGAACAAAAAAGCATATATAGAGATCGCTTAGAAGCCATTTTACACGATGTGAACCGCTCAGAGCAATTTATGAAGCATTTTTATGGCTCACTTCGTTTACCAGTAGATAAGCTTGGGATTAGAAAATTAGATTGGCTATCTTAAAAGTATAAAAAAGAGACCGCTGGGGTCTCTTTTTTATACCACAATTTTATGTAATACATTATGCCCCTACCTGCTGATCTGTACATATATTTAAAACGAATTGATGTCTTTCGAGTTTTTCATTTACTTTACCCAATAATTCTTGCTGGATTTCTTTAAATAAAAATTGATAACTCGTATTCCATGTTGGTATAACGGATGAAAGGTCTAATAAATACTCTTTTTTCTTTTCTAGTTCCTGAATTGTTAAAAAAGTGTTCCCCATTTTTGGCATTTGTCGTCCCCCTATGTCTTTTTACTTTTATATGTGTGAACGATTCTATAGTATTAATTATCTCATTTTTGGGGAAGGATTTCCAATTTTGTTTTATGATGTTAAAGGAGAAGTGTTGTTTGAATAAAAAAAGAGACCCATTTGGGTCCCTTTTTAGGAAGCGATTCTGAACGAGCCGCTTCCGCTTTTAAGAATATCCAGCTCCAGCGGCTAAAATGTTCGGTGGCTTCGCTTCTTCCGCCGAGGCAAAAAGCGCCTCTATGTCAGAAGCTCCATCCCCCTCACATTCAGAACGAGCCGCTTCTGCTTTTAGATTAAAATACTTGTTCTACTTCAATAACGCCTGGTACTTCTTCAAGTAATGCGCGTTCGATACCAGCTTTTAGTGTGATTGTAGAACTTGGGCAGCTTCCGCAAGCACCCATAAGGCGCAATTTTACGATACCTTCTTCAATGTCTACTAACTCAACGTCTCCGCCATCGCGAAGTAAGAATGGACGTAATTTATCTAATACTTCTAATACTTGTTCTTGCATATGTGGGTTTTCCATTTTTATCGACTCCTTTCATCAGTTTTATTATAATCAAGATAGAGGGGAAAATCTATTTTTTCTCTTCTTATTTTAATGTCGAAATATTGTATCGTGTTTTTTCAGTATAGGGGTATGGAATAAGTTTGTAAAATGATGTGCTTATGTACTAAGACATCTGAATATGCTGTTGGAACAAGAAGTGGGGGAGAAGAAATGGTTAATGTTCAAGTGTATGGGACGAAAGTAATTTGTGCGAGCTGCGTTGGAATGCCATCTTCAACAGAAACGTTTGAATGGTTACAAGCGGCGATTGGGCGTAAATATGAAGGACAAGAAAATAAATTTAATTTCGAGTATATTGATTTTCAAGAAGAACAAGAAGATGAAGATAAAAAAGCATTCGCAGAGCGCGTAGTGGAGGAAGATTTATTTTATCCGGTCGTTCTTGTAAATGGAGAAATTGTTGGAGAAGGAAATCCTCGTTTGAAGGATGTTTACGAAGAAATCGAGAAATATTTATAAAGCAGGAAGCCTTTGCGAATTTGCAAAGGCTCTTTTTTATTGGAGGGATAGATGTGAAAAATGGAGTGAAGCATGCGTTACCAAAGGAAGTACAACAGTTAATGGAGCGGTACACAGTAGAATTAAAAGAAATTTTTTTAGATGAAAAAATAGTCGGGGTATACATTTACGGATCCATTGCACTCGGTGCATTTCATGCAGAAACGAGTGATGTTGATTTTGTTACGGTAATAAGTGATTTTGTGAATGAAGCTGAAAAACAGCAACTTGTAGAGCTTCATAAGAAACTTAGTGGTAGTACGTTAGGTAAAAGAATGGATGGTATGTATATTCCGCTTGTTGATTTAGGGAAATACAACGATGAAATGAATGAATACGTGTATTGTGCAGATGGTAAGGCGAATATGGGTCATTGGGATATTAATGCGGTCACATGGTGGACATTGAAAAATCAAGGTATTACAGTTACCGGGAAAGAAGCGGAAGATCTTTCGTATCAAATAAGATGGGACGATGTAGTTAATACGATGAAATACAACGTAGAACAGTACTGGAGTGAAAAAGCGAAGCAGCCATATTTATTTTTCATAGAAGAATGGGTAGAATCAGCAGTCGTTACGATGGGGCGTATTTTATATACACTGGATCATAAAACAATCGTCTCAAAAGATAGAGGATTGCAATACTTGTTAGAACGTTCAGCGGAAGAATGGGGGCTTTTATTAAAAGAAGTAGCGAGAATACGGCAGAATCCAAAAGAAAAGCGAATGCTCTCAAGGTGGAGAAGGGCAGATATGACGAAGAGGTATTTACTTCATTTAATTGAGACGTGTAGAGAGAAATGGTAGGGGGAAAACAGACGATGCAGTAGATTGTATCGTCTGTTTTCGTGTTAATAAATGGTATATAATGGTTAAAAAGGTTTAATTATACTGGAGGGGATATGATGGACACGGAGTTAGTTACATATAAAGAAAAAAATGTACAAATGAGTATGCTCGAAGTAATCAGTATGATAGTAATTATTTTTGGGGTCATGTATGGAGTGGGCTTTTTGAACCTTTTATATGACTCTTCCTTATATCCATGGTATGTAGATCATCTTATTCCGCCTGTAACATTTCTTACTATTATCTTAATATATGCACCAGCAAGAAATTACTGTTTACAGTTAGTAAAATCAATACAGTTCAATAATTCCAAACATTATGTAACGATAATAATAACGATGATCGTACTGCTTATATATCTTGCGGTATTAAATCTAGCTTTACCACATGGGCTTGGTGTGAATGAATCTAATCTAGTAA
This sequence comes from Bacillus thuringiensis, assembly GCF_022095615.2. Taxonomy (NCBI): domain Bacteria; kingdom Bacillati; phylum Bacillota; class Bacilli; order Caryophanales; family Bacillaceae; genus Bacillus; species Bacillus thuringiensis. The sequence goes on along the minus strand of NZ_CP155559.1, from coordinate 4,667,885 downwards.
TTGAGCCTACTAAAAGTGAAATCATTTTATATGTAGTTGTACTCACGATTTTCGCGCCGATTTGGGAAGAACTTTTATTTCGGGGGATGTTTTTCACAAAAGTATCTCAGCGCTTTTCTACGTTCAGTAGCATTGTTATAAGTGCTTTTATATTTACTTTAGCCCATCCCCTTACAGTAGGTAGTATTTTGTATATTTTTGGTATAGGTATATGTTTAGCCTATACATATAAGAAAACAAATAATTTACTCGTTCCAATTGGGATTCATGTATTAAACAATGCGTTTTATTTACTATTGAATTTTCAACTATAAAAAGACGCCTTTTTGAAAGGGCGTCTTTCGTATTTTATAGAAATGGATTTACATGTACTGTGTAGAGGAAAAGTAATACAAAATATAGATAGTTTCATGTGAAACATTTTTATTATCAAATATACAAAATGTCGTTCGTTCAAGTAGTGAAGGTGTTACTTTAGAGATTTTGACGGATAATCCAACTTGGAAGTTTGTAAAGAAAGAACAAGATTATGACGTAGTAGAGTTTACTGGTTATGATTATATGGAGAAGAAAAACGTGCAAATTAAATTTGCTGTTTATTTTAGTGAAGACTATTTTGAATGGCAAGAAGTATATGAGAATAATAAGAAGTTAAGTGAAGATGAGCTAGAAGAGTATCAATTTTACATTGAAGAAAATGGTTTGGGGTTCTAGTCAGAAATCGTTCATTTTGAAAAGAAGAATCTTGTGAAGGTTCTTCTTTTTTATTGGAAACACCATACGAATTGAAAATTTGTAAAATACAATAAAAAATGAGAATTTGAGGTAGGCTTGTCAATAACGTGAGACTATGGCACTATAAAGAAATGCTATACAAATTTTATTTATCGAGATGTAAACATCAATTTTGATTTTTACGTATAAATAATGAACGGAGGAAATGAATTTATGGCTACTTTACCAAATTGTCCAAAATGTAATTCAGAATATACGTATGAGGATGGCGTTCTTTTCGTATGTCCAGAATGTGCCCATGAGTGGGGCCAAGAAGCAGAAGCTGAAAATAATGATGGTGCAAAAGTTGTAAAAGATGCGAACGGAAACGTTCTTCAAGACGGCGATGCTGTTACTGTCATTAAAGATTTAAAAGTAAAAGGAACTTCTTCAGTTGTGAAGATCGGTACGAAAGTAAAGAGTATCCGTCTAGTTGATGGCGATCACGATATTGATTGCAAAATCGACGGTTTCGGAGCAATGAAGTTAAAATCACAATTCGTTAAGAAGGCGTAAGTAAAAAGAGGAGGCGATTAGCCTCCTCTTTTTTATTGTCATTTTTTATCGGTAAGTCGATATAATTTTATTTCCCATGAACGGTGCATCATTTATCGCCCGCCATAGTCAATCTCTTTCAACTGACACCGCTTATTAAAGAATGTTTTATATCCAAGCTGTAAGAAGATAATGACAGCGAAAGCAGTACTTCCTGAAATACCAAGTATGATGGCGATTTGATATTGAATGGCTGTAAATGGTGATACACCAGATAAGATTTGACCAGTCATCATACCCGGTAGGCTTATAATCCCCATTCCGACCATAGAATTAATTGTCGGTAAAATAGCAGAGTCAAAAGCGTCGCGTATGAGTGGAGCAGTTGCTTCTTTCGGTGTTGCGCCGAGCATAAGTGCTCCTTCAATTTGACCTCTTTGTGATTTCATATTGTTTAAGAACGTATTTGCACCGAGAGAAACACCTGTCATCGCATTCCCAACTAACATTCCTGTAATCGGAACGATATATTGCGGCGCATACCAAGGGTTATGACCGATAATAACAAAGATAAATAATAGAAGTGGCCCAATTGATCCGGCAACCATGGAAAGGGCGGCTACTCGTTTTAAGTCTTTTGACATTGGGATGTTAACTCGTTTATAAATATTAAAAATTGCAAAGGTAGTAATAGAAGTAATAAGAGCAATTGTATAAAATGGATTACTATTTTCAAATACGTATGTAAGGACATATGCAACAAGCACGAGCTGAATCGTCATACGGAATGTTGCGAGCGCAATTTGTTTTTCACGCGGAATCCCTTTTAATTTTACAAGTCCAATTAATATAAGAATAAAAATATATGCAGCGGCAAGTTGCCAAATTTGGAGTTCAATAACGCCCTTCAACTGAGAGCACTTCCTTTCTAGTTGCACCGTTTGCTTTACTAATCTCAATAATATCGTCTGCAATTTCTTTTGGAAGCTGTTGTGAGTGTGTAATGAAGATAACTGTTTTTTTCTTTTCTCTTGCTAGTATAGTAAATTGTTTCATAACGCGGCGTTCTGTATCGCTATCTAGTGCCGAGGTTGGTTCATCTAATAAATAAACAGGTGAATCCATAAGTACGATACGTGCAAAAGCAAGTCGTTGTTTTTCCCCGCCTGATAATGAATCAGTGTTGTCTTCTAAATTTTTTTCTAAGCTAACAGTCGTTAATGCACTTCGCAAGGCATCATCATTTGGAAATGGTTTTTCAGAAAAACGAAGTCCCATTAATAGATTGTCTTTAATCGTTCCATCAAAAATAGGTGGCGTTTGCCCAAGCATGACTACGTCACGTCGTAACTGAATAGGGGGATAATCAGAAATTAGTTTTCCGTTATATTCAATTGTGCCGGATGTTGGAGATTGCAAATCATTTAACATGCGGAGCAATGTACTTTTTCCGCTCCCACTCTCACCGATAATACATGTGATTTTTTCTTTTTGAATCTGTAAATAAGGAATGTGTAGTATATCTTTATATGTAACGTCTTTTAATATAAACATAAATGGCTCCTTTCTGATTCTAGTTATCCGCTATTTGCGGGCAGTAAGCCCCCCACCTCAAAATTCAGCGAAAGCAAAGAAGTTAGGTGGGGAATCAACTGCCCGTAAAAGCCCGATTGGTGAAGGCTAATAATCAGTGGGGGATGAACAAAACCCCCACTGATTAAAGTTTCACTTTATATCGTATCAAAAAAGAGAAGATAACGGTTATAAAGAGCAACGTTTTTTCTTCGTCTTGAGTTCTATTAATAAGTTAAGTAAACGATCTAATTCTTGGCTGAAAGAAATCACTTTATCATGAGTGAATCCGTACTTTTCAACGAGATAGATCAATTCTTTCTTCTTCGCTTCTATTCGATCGTTTAGTTTCGTTAAGTTCATAAGTAAAATGGAATGCCTCCTGTAAAAGTATTTACAACGCAAAAAATAAGACCGAATGACTTCGGTCTTAAAGGAAATAATAAAACAACTTATAAATAGCATACACTGTTTATCAATAGTTTTTAATATAAAAATGAAAAATAATTCATCATCCATATTGAGAAAGATGTGTCTGATAATTATATTTTAACTCATAAAAGAGGCTGCCTACTTAGTAGACAGTCTGTAAAGTATTAACCTTTATGATATTTGTACATCCAAAGAAGACCGGATTTTAATAATCTCGGTACACGTCCCATTAATGGTTGGTTTGCTAGTAAACCAAATCCGTGTTTTTTACCGAGAGAACCGAGAACACCTTTTAATTTGATAACAGGTAGTTCATCAGGGAGTGCTTCATTATTCCAACGTTTTAATAATATTTGGACAATTTGTTCTCCTTGACCTTCAGCAAGTTGGGCAGATGGTGCGTGTGGAAGTGCTGCGCAATCTCCTACAACATACACGTGCTCGTTATTTGGAATATTGTGATATTTTGTTAAAACAACCCGTCCGCTACCATCTTGTTCAACTGGAAGGTTTCGAACAACTTCATTTGCTTGAATACCAGCTGTCCAGACGATTGCATCACATTCAAGTGGTTCATCGTGGTTGTACACAATGTTTGGTTCTACTTTTGTAATGTTAGAGTTTCGTATAATGTTAACTTTATGTTTTACGAACCATTCTTCTACGTATCTACTTAGTTTCTCTGGATATGGGAATAGAATTCTATCTTTTCGATCAAATAAGTAGATTTTTAAATCAGAACGGCTTTCGCGAAGTTCACTTGCAACTTCAACACCGCTTAAGCCAGCACCAACAACAGCAACTGTTGCATTCGGTTCTAGGCTATTTAATTGTTCATATGTCTTACGTGTTTGTTCAATTGATTGTAGACTGTGTGTATATTCCTTTGCTCCAGGAACGTTATGATATTTATCTTCACAGCCAAGTCCAATAATTAAATCATCATATTGGATTGCTTCGCCGCCATCAAGGTGAACAGCTTTTTCTTCGAGATCAATATTTGTTATTGTGCCGTATTGAATATTAAGGCGTGGGTGCTCAGGAAACGGTATGCGAATATGCGTTTCTGAAATAGTACCCGCAACTAATGCATAATATTCAGTTTTGAAACAATGGTATGGTACTTTGTCGATTAATGTCACTTGTACATCATCCGGAAGTTGGTTGCTTGGAAGTAGCCGTTGCAGAATTCTCATTCCACCGTAGCCGCCACCTAGTATTACGAGGTGTTTCATGATGGATTACCCCTTTTCTGTTGAAATATCCCCTAATCACACAATTTTATATTAATAAAATATTTCGACTTTACTCAATCAAATTATATCGAATTTGTGAACAAATAACAATGCATGAATGAATACTCTGTTGTACAATAAGAAGAAAAGTAAAGTAAACTGTTTTTCTTTTCTAGTTACTATTTCATTATGAATAGCATGTTATATAAAATAAGACCATCTACTTTGAAGTGAAATAGTGAAGCAACTAAATAGTTTAGAATGTATAACGAAAACAACAAGAGACAGCTTAGTTTTCTTCTTATATATAAAGTCAGAAGGTAATTTGTTTTGTAGTACAGGGGGGAGAATTTTGATTAAACCATTAATTGAATTTTGTGTAGGTAACCTTGCGAGTGGCTCACAAGCAGCTTTAGAGAAATTAGAAAAAGATCCGAATTTAGATGTAATGGAGTATGGTTGTTTAGGATATTGTGGCATTTGTTTTGAAGGGCCGTTTGCACTTGTAAATGGTGAAGTAGTACAAGGTGCTACAGTAGAAGAACTTGTCAATAATGTATATGAGTATTTGGATGAAAATCCAATGTTTTAAGGTGTTGCAATCAGCAGCACCTTTTTCTTTTTCTATTAGATAAAATCTTCTTTCGCGGGGGAGGATAATATTGTATATAAAGTGAAACTTTAATCATTTGGGGATTCATCCCCAAATGATTATTAGTTGAACCAATCGGGCTTTTACGGACAGTTGATCCCCACCTAATTTCTTTGCTTTCGTTGAATTTTGAAGTGGAGGTCTTACTGTCCGTTAATGCGGGATAAATAAAAAAAGACCCTTGTAGAAGGGCTTTTTTCTTACACGATTTGTGCAAGAATGGCTCATCGCCAAATGTTGTCAAATATGAGAAACGGGGGACATTCATATTGTGTTCTAAAAGCATGCATTTTATACTTAAAATAACAAACTATTTTTGGAGTGAGTACAAATGAGCCAATTTTCTTTTACAAAAATGCATGGTCTTGGCAATAGTTATATATATGTAAATATGTTTGAAGAACAAATTCCTGAAGAAGATTTAGCTCTTGTGGCGGAAAAGGTTTCAAATATTAATACTGGTATTGGAGCAGATGGAATGATTTTAATTTGTCCATCTGACGTAGCTCCAGTGAAAATGCGCATGTTTAATAATGATGGATCAGAAGGAAAGAGCTGCGGTAACGGTTTACGCTGCGTAGCGAAATATGCGTATGAGCATAAACTGGTAGAAGAAACAGTTTTCAAAATTGAAACGTTAGCTGGCATTGTAACGGCGGAAGTAACGGTAGAAGAAGGGAAAGTTACATTAGCGAAAATCGATATGGGAGCACCGCGTTTAACACATGCAGAAATCCCGATGCTTGGTGAAGGGGACACACCATTTATTCGTGAAAATTTCTTATACAATAATCATCGTTATGCATTTACAGCTGTTTCAATGGGGAATCCGCATGCGGTTATTTTTGTTGATGATGTAGAACAAGCACCCCTTACAACACTTGGTCCAGTCCTTGAGACACATGAAATGTTCCCAGAGCGAGTAAATGTTGAATTCATCGAGATTTTGAATGATGCAGAGATGAACTTCCGCGTTTGGGAACGTGGATCTGGTGTCACACAAGCTTGCGGAACAGGGGCGTGTGCTGCAGTTGTAGCCTCTATTTTAAATGGGAAAATGGAACGTGGTAAGGAAATTACAGTTCATTTAGCTGGCGGCGATTTAATGATTGCATGGACAGAAGAAGGCAATGTGTTAATGAAAGGACCAGCAGAAGTAATTTGCCGCGGAGTGTATGAGTACAAGATAGAAGCGTAAAGATGTATAATAGAATGAGAACAGAAAGGATGGTGTATTTCATGATTGAAGTAACAGAACAAGCAGCTTTTCAAATTAAAGATATGTTAAAAGATGCTGAAGATGGAGAGAAGTACGTGCGCCTTGCTGTACATGGCGGCGGATGTACTGGCCTTTCTTACGGCTTAGGATTTGAAGTAGAACCAAAAGAAGACGACACAGTTCTTGAGTTTTTCGGTGTTGAATTTGTTATCGATACAGAAAGTGCTCCAATTGTTAAAGGAGTACAAATTGATTATAAACAATCTATGCTTGGCGGCGGATTCACAATCGACAATCCAAATGCAATCGCATCATGCGGATGTGGATCATCTTTCCGTACAGCGACGAATGCTGGTAAGCCAGAAGAGTGCTAAGGTTTTAGCCAAAATAGAAAAAGACCTTTTTAGCGATGGAATAAAATCGTTAAGGAGGTCTTTTCTTTTTCCATAAAAGCCTAATTGGGGTTGATTAAAATTTCACTTTATCTTTGCATAGATGCAAGTATCAGTTAGTTGTTTGCCGTCAGCTGAAAAATCTTCATTACGTAATATCCCTTCAAGCTCAAAACCTAATTTTTCAGGAATCGCACGACTTTTCATGTTATTACGTTCACATCGTATTTCAATCCTTCTAAATTTGAATAACTGAAATCCAAGGTTTATTAACGCATTTACTACTTCTGTCATATATCCATTGCCACTAAATTGCGTGTTAATCCAGTATCCAATTTCACATTTAGAAACCTTCCAATTAATTCGGTGAAGGCTAGCCGTTCCAACAAGATCATTCGTCTCTTTATGGTAGATAAGATAGCGAAAGCTTTCTCTTTTCAAAAAATCTATATGCGCATTTCTCAGAAGAATTTCCGTTTCTTCAACAGTAGGAATGGACTGGAATAAAGACAGCCATTGCCTTAATTCATTAATTGAATCTTTAATAGCTTCATGTACTACATTCCCTTCACCTGCTTGAAGGGGGGCTCGAAGAATGAGTCTATCTGTTTCTATTTGTAACGGAACATCTAATAAAATAGAATTCATAGCATTTCTCCTCTCGAAAACTTTAAATTAGGACAGAATGAAACGTATGTAAAAAACTTTCGCTCAAAAGTTAGAGAACAATAAATATATATTCAATTCATCATTTAGAAATCCCTTTTCACATATAGAAAACGAAACTGCTAATTAGAAAGGAGTTAAATGATTCCTTTCTAATTAGTGGTTTTTCTTTTGTTTGACATTTTGTATACAAACGTATACACTTTGAACTATAAAATAAACGTATACATTTGTATACAAAGGGGGATTTGAAATGAGAGAAGATAAGTTTATGAAAGAAGGCCGTCACCGTGGTGAGCGTCATAGGGGGAGAGATGGATCTCATCATCGCGGGCCGAAAACATTTCGCCGCGGGAGAGCAATTGCCTTTTTAGAAATGATGAATTTAAAACGAGCTACAATTAAACAACAGTTAAGTGAGCCAGAATTCCAGTCTATTCAGCAAATTTTAATCGGGGAATTAAAGGCAATTGATCTGGTTATTAATGAATTTACACAACTATTTGAAATACATGAGAGTGAAACAGAAGAAGCGTCTACGTTAGATGAGAAGGTAAATCTAGAGCAAGGGACTGCATCTGATGAAACAAATTAATCGTTATATTGATTCTGTATTTTGTGGTCAAGATGTTCTTTTGGATGAAGTGATTGCTTCCATGAAAGAAAACGAAATGCCGCCGATATCGGTATCACCTTCTTCGGGTAAACTGTTAACGATGCTAGTTTCTATTTCTGGAGCGAAAGATATTTTAGAAATAGGTGCATTAGGTGGTTATAGCGGAATTTGTCTTGTGAAAGGTTTTGGAGAAGAAGGCACGTTAACTTCACTTGAACTAGAAGAGAAATATGCAAAGGTAGCGCACAGCAATCTACATAAAGCGGGATTTGGAAAACAAGTGTCGTATATGACTGGTGCTGCCTTACAAAGTCTTGAAAAATTAGCTGCAGGTAATAAGCGATTTGATTTCTTCTTTATCGATGCTGATAAGGAGAATTATGATAATTACTTAACGTACTGCATCCAGCTTGCTAAGCCAGGCGCATTAATTGTTACAGATAATGTTCTAGCTGGTGGTAGTGTAGTGGATGAAGGTGCGAAACAAAAACGTTATACAGAAGTTATGAAGAAATTTAATGAAGTAGTAGCAAATCATCCGAAGTTAGAATCTGTACTTATTCCAATTGGTGATGGGATGACAGTTTCTAGAGTGAAGAAATAATTATTATCTTACAAAAGTGTAATGTTCATGTCATGTTTTTGAATTTCTTCTTTAAGCTCTGGGCTTTAAGATAAGAATATAAGAAAAAACATATGAGGTGAAGGAAATGAAAAGATACATTGCACTGTTTAGTATTTTAGTTGTATTTGCAAGTTTGTTAGTTGGTTGTGATATTAACCGTATGGGTAAAGATGAGTACTACGTTCAAATTACAACTGATGGAATTGAGAAGAATGAAAAAGCTGATGGCGGTCAACCAATCAAATATTTTGAGTATAAGTTACCTGCATTTGATAAAGAAGGTAAAGAAAAAGAATTAGAATTTACAGCTGTGAAAAACCTTCGTAAAGAAGCATTCCTACGCGTATACCACTCAGATAAAAAAGGTGTATCAGCTTGGGAAGAAGTGAAGAAAGACGAGCTTCCAGCGAAAGTGAAAGAAAAATTAGGTGCAAAATAAGAAAGAAAAAGGAATTGACGAACAGGGTCAATTCCTTTTTATATTCTCAAAATTCTCTTCTGAAATGACTGTAAATCCATGTCTTTTGAATAAAGCAGTTGTCACTCCGAAACCAGTTTGTTTATTCCCGTTAAATTCTCCAGTGTAAATTGTAGAACTACCACAAGATGGACTACGTTCTTTCAAAATAATATATTCTGGGTGTAAATTTTTAATTTGTTCTAGAGCTTTATATGCACCGCTCACGAAAGCTTCTGTAACATCTTCACCGTCTTTTGTCATTACTTTTGCTTTTCCATCCAAAACGTCATCGCCATTCCCACCAATAATTTCAGCTGAGGGACGAGGCGTTGGCAATCCTCCTAATACTTCAGGACAAATGAGGACTGTGTCTTCTTTTTGCAGAAGCTCCTCTATTTTTGAAACGAGATTGTCATTGCCGTCATACCGACAAGCGATACCACCTAAACAAGCGCTAATTACGATCATATTTTCATCTCCAATAAAAAATATTCAATGTCACGCCAATTTCTCTTCCTGCCTCTTACTTATATATGAGGTGATAAAAATGGGAAGCTTATATAATTTAATGAAACCATATAGTGAATTTCGAAGTAAAGAAGAGTTTAATACATATCAAAAACAAGTTTTGAAGTACTATCGATTTCAATTAAATAAAACTGATTCTATCATTATTCATTTTTTAGGAAAGTATGCGGTGAATGAGAAACAGAAAACAGTAGGAGTTGCTTGTCCGTTAATGGAGACGATTGCGACGAATGTTGGAAAAAGTATTCGTACAGTACGCCGCTCAATTGCAAAGTTAGAGGAACTAGGAATTATAAAGCGTGTTGCGACAAAAGAAAGGCATAAGCGCGGCGGGTATAGTGCGAACTTATATGTATTTCTTGCATCCGCAATTGACCGCATGGATGACCGTATGAAAATGTCCGCATGTGAAAATGAGGATTCTGCAGCTGGCTGTAGTGGAAATGAGCAAAAATGTGAGGGGGAAACAGTTCTTTTTAAAAACATTCCACAAATAAAAGAGAAAAGAAAAGGAACGTACGAGCTTGATGAAACGTATTGTCGCCATGATATACCGAAGCCTTTTATATACGCACTTGTGCCGATGACGAGTAATCCGAAGAAGATTAATATATTTTGGAGTAAGGTGGAACTTGCGTATAAAAAGAGCGGGTTACTAGAGCAAGGTGTTTTACTGGAGCAAATATTAGCTGATGAAGAAGTGTATGGAAACCTCATTTGGCGAGTGAAGAGTGTTGTGAGAGCGTATAAATACGGGGAAATCCGTAAAAATGTTAGGGCTCTTTTATATAGTACAGTGCGGGATCTATTTTTAGAGGTTGGATTAGAATGGGGAGCAGCTGTGAGAAGAAGTAAGGGGATACCGTTATTTGATCCATTTAAAAAAGAGCCATGCGTATAATACATGACTCCAAGTAGCTAATCGAACTTTCTTACAACTGGAACACGAATCGCTACAAATAGTACGAAGACGATAACGGCGATTGCACCGCTTTTCATAACGGTTACGATTGGAATTCCTATTGCAAGCGCGATTGATGTGAATGCATAAGAAAGCGGAATGAATCCCATTGATGATAGCATAAGTAAACTCATTACGCGTCCCATCATTTCTTCTTTTACTGTCGATTGAATCATCGCCATAAGCGGAACGATAGCCATTGCAATTGTAATACCATAAAACATGCCAGCTAATAATGCTTGCCAAAGCATGGTACTAAAGTTGATGGATAAGAAGAATACACCAGACAGTAGCATCATGATAATGCAAAATAGACCGCGTCTACGATTAATATTTTTTAAACCGACAATGACAGCGCCTATTGCCATTCCGCCTCCTACAGATGCTTCTAGGTAACTGAACTGGAGCGAGTCACCGTGCAGAACATTTTTAACGAAAAGCGGGAAACCGACTTGCATCGGACCAATTAAAAATAAATTTAGAAAGGCGCTACAAAGAAGGAAAGTGGAAAGGAATGGTGATTCCTTTACGTATAAAATTCCTTCTTTAATAGAAGTGAACATGCCTTTGTCTGTATTTTGCTGTTCTGGCACTGTAAATTGTATTTTTTGAACGAGTATGGCTGCGACGATCAGTAATAAAATCGTGATCGAAAAGATCGTTTCATAGTTCGTAAATTTGATAAGAATTCCGCCAAGTACAGGGCCTAAGATGACCGATGCTTGATTTGTCATTTGTGTAAGTGAATTTGCTTGTGTTAAACGGCTTTTTTCTACAAGTTCAGGCAAGATAGAACCATCAGCGGACCAGAAAAAAGCATCAGCAAGCCCAAAGAATAAAGCGAATAAAGCAAATGTATATAGTGTTACATCACCTACGATGAACCATGTAAGGATGGTTGCGACAAGAATAGCACGAATAATATTAGAATAAAACATAATGTTTTTTTTCGGGAATTTATCAGCTACAGCACCACCGATAATCATAAAAATAAGCCTTGGAACACTAAGAGCTACGAAAACAACACCGAGTGAAGCCTCAAGGTTTAATGTTTTTGCTATGTACCACGTTTGTGAAAAAGTAAAAAAGGCTAAAGCAAAACTTGAAAAGAGTGTAGCTGCCCAAAGAAAAAGGAAATTCGTATTTTTTAATAACGGCTTTCCGCTTCCCTCTAAAGCAGATTTATTTTGTTGTAGTTCCTCCATATTGCTTCCTTTCTATGTGACAAATTTAAACTGAAAAACCTGTTAACAATCACTTTATACAGTTTCTAATATTTCTATACTGCACTTTCTCATTGTAGACAATAATAATGAATTTGCACAGTGGCTATTTAACGACAAAAAAGAAGATACCAAATGGTATCTTCTTTTTTGTCGTTCAGGCTAATGCGATATAAATATCCAATTGTACGTTGGTTGGATCTGCTGCTTTTTCATCATAAAGCTCAAAGTCTGTTGTAAAAGCACGTTTATTTTCTTTCGACCATTTCCAAATATATTCCCAAGCTTCGCAAACGACTTCAGCAACTGGTCCCTTTCTCGTTGTAAATACCGCATACGTAGCGGCAGGTATTGTTAAAGTTGTCATATTTTCAGGAACGTCCTCTAATGAAGAAACGGGCATACCGATCGTAAATTGATATGTACCAGTTTCATCTGATTCGTAGTTTGAGTAGAAAGCAAATGTTTCTTTCGTTTGTTGATTTGGGATTTGATGCATGATTTGTTCTTGGAAGTAGCGGTTCCAAAGCCCGGGGATTTTGCCTTCAGTAGATGCCTCTGTTTCATTTGTCGTCGTAAGCGAAACACCGATTGCTTGGAAAGCTTCTTTTTTTACGATAATAGGTTCGTTTATCATGAAAAATTCCTCCTTTAAATAAGAACGTTTGTTCCTGTTTAATATAACATATTTTTACATGTAACGGTTATTATTTTTTGAAAATTTTAATCATAAACAACAAACTGAAATGACTAAAAATGGCAGATTTTCTATTGTATGTATGAATAGATTTAGGGATATGTTAAGCTTTTTATGTATCCTTAAACTGTTATATAGGCCTATACCATAAGGTGTTTTATAGGTTTATATAAGTACCCGATATATATGCTATTTTTGATAAATTAAAATAGTAATATTCTATGAGGTTTATATTGTTGAAATAGGAATTTCAATGATGCATCTTCGTAGGGCGGGTTGTTGCGAGTGGGTATATTGCTATGTTCCTGACTACTAAATGAGGTGGGTACTGAAGTGAAGTAGACGGATAGCAAATATATAGAAAGGAGAGAGGTAGAAAATATGAAAAAAATTTTGAAATGTTTTAATGTCGTAACGATGATTACACTTCTCCTATCCATCATATTACCTTCACCTAGCGCTTTTGCTACAGAGATAAATAAAAAGAGCTGGGATGAGTTACAAGGAAATGATGTAAGAATTAAGGCAGAGCAAGTGAATGCTGCAATATATAAGGGAGAAGTAGCTGAGGGGGAGCACGTATTTCAATATACGATTGAAAATACGGGAGATATACCAATTCAAGAATTGGTGCTTAAACAAAATAATGACAATGAAATTATGTTCCTTCCTCAATCTATGAAAGTAAACGGAGAGAAGTTACCGGAAAATAAGGTAGTTGATTTCTATATAGAGGAAAAAGATAAGGGAGGAAAGCTTCTTTCTTCTAATCTTAAAATTCAAGATGTAAAGTCACACGAAAAAATGACTGTATTAATAAAAGCTAGTCGCACGCAGCATTTTAATAAAGAATACAAACAAAAGATTAGTGTGCAAAAAGATCAAGTACAAATAGGGATCATGTCTGTAGATGTTGAAGGGATTCCTTCTGAAGACAAGGTTGAAGCTAATGCTGATGATGAGGCTGACAGTAGTAAGAAAAATATCGGGTCACCGGCTGATGCTAAAACTAAAGAAGTGGATGAAAAATTAAAAGTATCTGTAGAAGATAAAAATAAACCTACATCCAACACAGAACTTGTAAAGCAACCAGTAGCTAAAGATGAGAAGCAACTAGAAAAAGAAGCGAAAAATCAGAGTGATGTAGAAGTACAAGCTGCATCAGAGAATGCTTCAACGGTTCAAATCCAAACAGGAGATAAGCAAGGGTTTGGAGATCCACTGTATTCTACAATTGCTCCTGGTAATTTAGTACAGACTGGTAATGTGACGCTTGGTTTGACCACGGATCATTATGGAAGACAAAGTATGGGTTATAAAACGAATAAAATGACGGTTGATGTTGATAACGATAATAGTACTTTTAATTCATCAACAGGTGCATTTCCAAAAATTCCAACTGGAAGTAAAGTGAAAAAGGCTTACTTATTCTGGACAGCAGCAATGGGGTTACCAGGAAATATTGCTGATAGAAAGGTTACCGAGGATCAAGTAAGGCAACCAGTCAAAATGAAAATGGGAAATAAAGAATATGCAGAGGTAAGTGCTGATAGCATACGAAAAGCGGATTACCTACCTTATATTTCTAATTACTCAGGTAGTGGCGCAGGATATGTTGCGTATGCAGATGTAACAAATGTAATTGCACAGCAAGGTATTTCTCAAACGTTGACAGTTGCGAATGTACCACAAATTAAAGATGTAACAGGTGGCGGCTATTACTGGGGTAACTGGAATCTTATATTAGTTTATGAAAACTATAAAGAAACCGTAAAAGATATGAAGATTTGGGAAGGGTTAGTCTCTCAAAAAAGTACAGCCTGGACAGATATTAGTGTTAATAAAATAAACACACCAAAAGAAGGTGCTTTTAAGGCGAAATTTAGTTATTTTTCATCGCAAGGTGATCCAGCTGAGAAAGATGGATATGCATATGATTATGGAGAATATGATTTTGGTGCTGGATATATAAAGATAAAAAATATTAACGGTAAAGATAATGATGCGAATGATTCGTCTATGACAGAAGTACAAGTAGACGGTACTAACGAGTTTGTTACAAAAAAATATCCAGGATATAACCCGGATTGGACAAATTCATTCAGTACTGACATTCATACATATCACTTTGAAGGGCCCACTCAAGTAAAAAATGATTTAAAAGAAGCAAAAATGCGTTTTAGAGCAAATGGTGGTACTGGTGATATTTACGTATTAAACAATGCTACATTCGTAACAGAACATAATGCTCCAAACTTACAAGTGGATAAAAAGGCGTTAGATAGTGCTGGTAAAGAAGTTAAGGAGATTAAAGCAGGTGAAGAGTTTACGTACCAAATTGAAGTGAAGAATGATACGAAGAACAATCAAGCACCGGTATCTAATGTAAAAGGATTTGATAAATTAGATAATCGCTTAGAGTATGTTCCGGGATCCATTCAATATGTTACTGGTAGTAATAAAGGACAAAAAACTGATGATGCGAATGATGATGAAGCAGAATTTGTAAATAATCAAATTGATTTCCGTATTGGTGAAGGGGCAGATGCTACAGACGGTGGTGTGTTACAGCCTGGTGAAAGTGCCATTATTACATTCAAAGTAAAAGTGAAAGCTTCTGTACAATCAGATACAACAATAAAAAATATCGTTGCTGTAAAGGGAAAAGATAGTACCGAGGTAAATTATGAAACTGCAGATGATGCAAATGTTACGGTTACGCTTCCAAAAGAAGTTCCTGGAGAAATAGAAGCGACAAAAATAGCTTCTAACAAAACACCGAGTTTAGGTGATGAGGTAGAGTATCGCATTATTTTTAAAAACATTATCAAAGATGGACGTCTAGATGTATTGACGATTGAAGACGAATTACCGAGTAGTCTTGAGTTTGTGAAAGACAGTTTGAAAGCTGAAGGTGTACAGCCAGAGCCAGTAGAACTGAAATTCGAAAATGGAAAAATCATTGCAAAGTATCCAGAAATTATGGATATGGAAGAAAGAAGTATTGTTTTTAAAACGAAAGTAAAAGAAACTGCAAAAATTGGTGAAGAAATTGTTAACAAAGCAATTATTAGTGATAAAACAAATCCACCAAAGGATCTAGAAGAAAAGATTACACCACAGCATAAGGCCGGCAAAATTGATGCAAAGAAAAAAGCAACAAATAAGAGGCCGAAGCTAGGAGAAGAAGTTGAATATCAAATTAGCTTCAAAAATACGGTGGAAAACGGAAAACTAGAGGCAGTTACAATAGAAGATGAAATTCCAGCTAACTTAGAATTTGTTCAAGGCAGTGAGAGAGCTGAAGGTGCTGAACCAAATCCAGTAGAGTTAAAAGTAGAAAATGGTAAGGTAATCGCAAAATATCCAGAGATTACGGATACGAAAGAGCGAAGCATCATTTTTAAAGTGAAAGTAAAAGAAGAGGCAAAAATAGGAGAAACAATTGTTAATAAAGCAGTTGTGAGCGATCCGAATGGGCAGTCTGAGCATCCCGAAGAAAAAATTACGCCAGGTTATAAAGAGGGTAAAGTAGACGTAGATAAAAGCGTAACGAATCAAACACCAAAATTAGGAGAAGAAGTGGAGTACCGCATTACATTTCATAATACGGTAGAAAACGGAAAGCTAGAAAAGGTATTGGTAGAAGATACATTACCTGCAGGTGTTGAATACGTGAAAGATAGTTTGAAAGCGGAAGGTATAAAACCAGAGCCAGTAGAACTAAAAATGGAGAATGGCAAAGTAACTGCAAAATATCCAGAAATTACGGATATGGAACAAAGAAGTATTGTTTTTAAAGTGAAAGTAAAAGAGACGGCAAAAGTAGGGGAAGCAATTGTAAACAAAGCAGTTGCAAAAGATCCGAAACATGATCCGATTGATGCAAAAGTTGTTATTACACCGCAAAGTAAAAAAGGTGAAATTGCCGCTAAAAAGGTAGTTAATAATGAAAAGCCGAAGCTAGGAGAAGAAATCGAGTACCGCATTAGTTTTCATAATACGGTAGAGAACGGAAAACTAGCAGAGGTGCGAATAGAAGATACAATTCCAGAAGGTCTTGAATATATAGAAAATAGTGTTAAGGCTGAAGGGGAAGCACCGGGTCCAGTAGAATTAACAGTTGAAGCTGGAGTAGTTAAAGCTAAGTATATCGATATTATGGATACGAAAGAACGCAGTATCGTCTTTAAAGTAAAGGTGAAGGAAGAGGCAAAAGTAGGTAAAGAAATCGTCAATAAAGCAATTGTTGATGATACGAAAAATCCGCCGATTAAGCCAGAGGAAAGAATTACTCCGCAATATAAAGAGGGAATAATTGATTCGAAGAAGACAGTAGATAATCCGTCACCAAAACTAGGAGAAGAAGTGGAATACCGAATTAGCTTTAAGAATACGGTAGAAAACGGAAAACTAGAAAAGGTAAAAATAAAGGATACAATCCCTAACGGTTTAGAGTATGTAAAGGGTAGTGAAAAGGCGGAAGGCGATAAACCGGCTCCAGTCAAGTTACATGTGAAAGATGGAAAAGTTATCGCTGAATATGAAAATATTACGGATACGAAAGAAAGAAGTATCGTCTTTAAAGTAAAGGTGAAAGAAGAAGCGGAAGTAGGCAAGGAAATCATCAATAAGGCAATTGTTGATGATACAAAAGATTCAAAAGAGCCGGAAGTAAAAATTACGCCATTACACAAAGATGGAAAAATTAAAGCAAAGAAAAGCGTAAATAATGAAACACCGAAGTTAGGAGAAGAAGTAGAATACCGAATTAGTTTTAAAAATACGGTAGAAAACGGAAAGCTAACAGAGGTGAAAATAGAAGATATTTTACCAAAAGGTTTAGAGTATGTAGAAAATAGTTTGAAAGCAGAAGGTGCCGGACCAAATCCAGTAGAGTTAAAAGTGGAAAACGGTAAGGTACTGGCGAAGTATCCGGAGATTACGGATACAGAAGAAAGAAATATCATTTTTAAAGTGAAAGTAAAAGAAGAAGTAAAAGTCGGTGAAAAAATCGTCAATAAAGCAATTATTGATGATACGAAAAACAAACCAGAAACACCAAAAGTAGAAATTACTCCGCAGTATAAAGACGGAAAACTTGAAGCGAAAAAGACGGTAAATAATGAAACACCGAAGTTAGAAGAAGAAATCGAATACCGAATTAGTTTTAAAAATACGGTAGAACATGGAAAGCTAACAGAGGTAATAATAGAAGATGATTTACCAAATGGATTAGAGTACGTGAAAGATAGTTTAAAAGCAGCGGGTTCTAAGCCGGATCCAGTGAAATTGAAAGTGGAAAACGGTAAGGTACTGGCGAAGTATCCAGAAATTACGGATACAAAAGAGAGAAGTATTACCTTTAAAGTGAAAGTAAAAGGTAATGTGAGCGATACAATTGTCAATCAGGCAATTGTGAGTGATACGAAACATCCGCCAGAAACACCGACAGCGAAAATTACTCCGCAGCATAAAGACGGAAAAGTTGAAGCAAAAAAAGTAGTAAATAATGAAACACCGAAGTTAGGAGAAGAAGTAGAATACCGGATTAGCTTTAAAAACACGGTAGAAAACGGAAAACTAGCAGAGGTGAAAATAGAAGATACTTTACCAGAAGGTTTAGAGTATGTAGAAAACAGTGTGAAAGCAGAAGGTTCTAAGCCGGATCCAGTGGAATTGAAAGTGGAAAACGGTAAGGTACTGGCGAAGTATCTAGAGATTACGGATACAGAAGAAAGAAGTATCACTTTTAAGGTGAAAGTAAAAGAAGAAGTGAAAATCGGTGAAAAAATCGTCAATAAAGCAACTATTGATGATAGGAAAAACAAACCAGAAACACCGAAGGCAGAAATTACGCCGCAGCATAAAGATGGAAAAGTTGAAGCAAAAAAAGTAGTAAATAATGAAACACCGAAGTTAGGAGAAGAAGTAGAATACCGAATTAGCTTTAAAAATACGGTAGAAAACGGGAAACTAGCAGAGGTGAGAATAGAAGATAATTTACCGAATGGGTTAGAGTATGTGAAAGATAGTTTACGAGCAGAAGGTTCTAAGCCAGAGCCGGTAGAATTGCAAGTGAAAGATGGAAAAGTAATTGCCGAATATCCAGAGATTACGGATACAAAAGAAAGAAGTATCGTCTTTAAAGCGAAAGTAAAAGAAGACTTCAAAGCTGGTGAAGGTATTGTCAATAAAGTAGTTGTTGATGATACGAAAGATCCAACAACCTCGGAAGTAACGATTACACCAGAATATAAAGACGGTAAGCTGAAAGCAGAGAAGGTTGTAAACAATAAGAAGCCGAAGTTAGGGGAAGAAGTAGAGTACCGAATTAGTTTTAAAAATACGGTAGAAAACGGGAAGCTAACTGAGGTTAAAGTAGAAGATGAAATTCCAACTGGATTAGAGTATGTAGAGAACAGTTTAAAAGCAGAAGGTTCTAAGCCTAGTCCGGTAGAACTGAAAGTGGAAAACGGCAAGGTACTGGCAAAGTATCCAGCAATTACAGATACGAAAGAAAGAAGCATTGCCTTTAAAGTGAAAGTAAAAGAAGAGGCAGAAATAGGTAAGGAAATTGTCAATAAGGCAATCGTAGTAGATACAACACACGAGCCAGAAAAGCCGCATGTGGCAATTATTCCACAATATAAAGATGGCAAGATTGCTGCTCAGAAAGTAGCGAATAATCATAAACCGAAACTAGGAGAAGAAGTAGAATACCGAATTAGTTTTAAAAACACGGTAGAAAACGGAAAACTAGCAGAGGTAAATATAAAGGATACATTACCAACTGGTTTAGAGTATGTAGAAGGCAGCATCATGGCAGAAGGTTCTAAACCGAAACCAGTAGAGCTACAGGTGAAAAATAATAAGGTAATGGCAAAATATCCAGCAATTACAGATACAGAGGAAAGAATTATTGTCTTTAAAGCGAAGGTAAAAGAAAACGTAAAAGCGGGAGAAGAAATCGTAAATGAGGCGATTGTGGATGATACAAAGAATCTGCCAGAAGAGCCTTATGTACCGATTACACCGCAATATAAAGATGGAAAAATTGAAGCGAGAAAAGAAGTAAGTAATCACGAACCGAAGCTAGGCGAAGAAATCGAATATCGAATTATTTTTAATAATACGGTGAAAGATGGAAAGCTAGCCGAGGTGAAGATAGAGGATGAAATTCCAGCTGGATTAGAGTTTGTAGAAGGAAGCGAAAAGGCTGAAGGTGAAGAGCCAAAACCAGTGGAGTTGAAAGTAGAAAATGGTAAGATAATGGCAAAGTATTCAGAGATTATGGATACGAAAGAAAGAAGTATCGTTTTTAAAGTGAAGGTGAAAGATTCAGTTGCAATAGGCAAGGGCATTACAAATAAAGCGATTATTCATGTGGATGATCCGAACCACCCTATAACTGAACCGACAGCTAAAATTACACCGCAATATAAAGACGGTAAAATTAATGCTCATAAAAAGGTAAATAATCATAAACCGAAGCTAGGGGAAGAAATCGAATACCGCATTTCATTTAGTAATACGGTGAAAGATGGAAAGCTGGCCGAGGTGAAGATAGAAGATGAAATCCCATCTGGTTTAGAATTTGTGAAGGATAGTCTAAAAGCAGAAGGTGATAAGCCAGTCCCAGTAGAGTTGAAAGAAGAAGCTGGTAAAGTTATCGCGAAGTATAACAATATCACTGACATGAAAGAAAGAAGCATTATCTTTAAAGTGAAGGTGAAAGATTCAGTTGAAGTGGACAAAGCAATTGTAAATAAAGCAATTGTTGATGATACAAAAAATCCACAAGAGCGACCGGAAGTAGATATTACACCGCAGCATAAAGACGGTAAAGTTAAAGCTGATAAAAAGGTAAGTAAAAAAGATCCTAAGCTAGGAGAAGAAGTAGAGTACCGAATTAGTTTTAAAAATACGGTAGAAAACGGAAAACTAGCAGAAGTGAAAATTGAGGATCAATTACCAACTGGTTTAGAGTATGTGAAGGATAGTTTAAAAGCAGAAGGTAATGAACCAAATCCGGTAGAGTTAAAAGAAGAAGCTGGAAAAATTACAGCGAAGTATGAGAATATCACTGATACAGCGGAGCGTAGCATTAGCTTTAAGGTGAAAGTAACGGAAGCAGCAAAAGTCGGTAAGAAAATCGTGAATACGGCAATTGTGGATGATCATAATCCAAAGAATCCGCCGCAAAAACCAGAAGCGATTATTACACCGGAGTATAAGGATGGAAAATTAAAAGCTGAGAAAACAGTAAATAATCCAGCTCCAAAATTAGGAGAAGAAGTAGAGTATCGAATTACTTTCCGTAACGTAGTTGAGCATGGAAAAGTAGCGAAGGTGAAGATTAAGGATGAATTACCAAGTGGCTTAGAGTTTGTAGAAGGTAGTGAAAGAGCTGAGGGAGAGAATCCGAAACCATTGCATGTAAAAGTGAAAAATGGGATCGTCCTTGCAGAGTATCCCGAAATTGTGGATACGAAAGAAAGAAGCATCATCTTTAAAGTGAAAGTAAAAGAAAAAGCGAAAATAGGCGAGGAAATTGTGAATAAGGCGATTGTGGAAGATACAATAAATCCACCAGAGCAACCGATTATCGCTATTCAGCCTCAATATAAAGATGGTGCATTACAAGCAGAAAAAACAGTAAGTAATCATGAACCGAAGTTAGGAGAAGAAGTAGAATATCGAATTAGCTTTGAAAATACGATAGAGAACGGAAAACTAACTGAGGTAAAGGTAGAAGATGAAATTCCAGCCGGTTTAGAATACGTACAAGATAGTGTAAAGTCTGATGGGCCGGAACCAAATCCGGTAGAACTTCATGTTGAGAATGGAAAAGTAACAGCAAAGTATCCGGAAATTACAGATACGAAAAAAAGAAGCATCATCTTTAAAGTGCGAGTACAAGAAACGGTACAAGTAGGAAAAGAGATTATAAACAAGGCGATTGTGGATGATAATAATCCGACGACTCCGCCAGTTGAGCCACTTATACCAATTACGCCGCAATATAAAGATGGGAAACTAGAGGCAAGGAAAGAAGTAAGTAATCATGAACCGAAGTTAGGAGAAGAGATTGAATATCGAATTACTTTTAACGGCACAGTAGATGGCGGGAAGTTAGTTGATGTGAAAATTGAAGATGAAATTCCAGCCGGTTTAGAATATGTGAAAGATAGCCTGGAGGCTGTAGGTGATAAGCCTGTACCAACAGAGCTTACAGTAGAGAATGGAAAAGTAACAGCGAAGTATCCGGAAATTATGGATACGAAAGAAAGAAATATCATCTTTAAAGTGAAGGTAAAAGAAACAGTAAAAGTTGGAGGAGAAATAACAAATAAAGCGATTATTCATGTGGATGATCCGAACCATCCAGTTATAGAACCGACAGCGACAATAAAGCCAGAATATAAAGATGGTAAGTTAAAAGCAACGAAGACAGTAAGTAATAAAGAACCGAAGCTAGAAGAAGAAGTCGAATACCGAATCAGTTTCAAAAATACGGTAGAAAACGGAAAAGTCGCCGAGGTAAAGGTAGAAGATGAAATTCCAGTAGGTTTAGAATACGTGCAAGATAGCCTTAGATTTGAAGGTGCTGAGCCAAATCCAATAGAGTTAAAAATGGAGTTTGGAAAAGTAATCGCCAAGTATCTAGAAATTACAGATACGAAAGAACGTAGTATTATTTTTAAAGCGAAGGTAAAAGCATCACCAAGTAAAGGGATAACAAATAAAGCGGTAGTGGACGATAAAATAAATCTACCACTTGAACCGACAGTTACGATTTTACCGAAAACAAAAGAAGATTTTAAGATACCGGAAGATCCGAAAGAACCAGAAGTGAAACCGGAAGATCCGAAAGAACCAGAAGTGAAACCGGAAGACCCGAAAGAACCAGAAGTGAAACCGGAAGACCCGAAAGACCCGAAAGACCCGAAAGACCCGAAAGACCCGAAAGACCCGAAAGAGCCAGAAGTGAAACCGGAGAAACCGGAAGTAAGACTGGAAAAATTAATTAAAGAGCCGCAAGTAAAAGTAGAAAGAGAGTTACCGAAAACAGGGGCAGCGTCTCCATGGATGATGTCAGTTGGTGCGGGAGTTTCATTCTTAGTTGGCGGAGTAGTATTCATATTAGGTAGAAGAAGAAAACAATAATTCGTTTTCTAATATATATAAAGTAAAAGCTCCTTCCATACATGGAAGGAGCTTTATTTTTGTATATTAAAACATACTTGAGCTATGCATCGGTTGAAGTTTTGCGCTTGGATCGAAGTAAGCTTTTGCATTGTTTACTGCTGTTGGTGCTTCACCAAAGCCGCAAGCAATGAGTTTCACTTTTCCTTCATATGTACAAATGTCACCAGCAGCGTAAATGCCAGGAATATTTGTTTCCATTTTTGAGTTCACGAGAATGCTGTTTTTTTGTATATCTAAGCCCCAGTTTTTAATTGGACCAAGAGAGGAAACGAAGCCGTAGTTTATGATAACATCATCGACATCGATGATAATTTTTTCTTCTGTTTTTACGTGTTGAAGAACGACTTGTTCAATTTTGTCATCACCAATGAGTTCAACTGGAACGTATGGTGTGCTTACTTCTGCACGAGAATTCATTAAGCTTTCTACGCTATGTTCATGCGCACGGAATTTATCACGGCGATGAACGATTGTAACTTTGTCAGCGATCGGCTCTAACATCATTGTCCAATCCACTGCTGAGTCGCCGCCGCCAAATACTACGACACGCTTACCAGCAAATTTATTCATATCATCAACAAAATAATGTAAGTTTTTCTTTTCGTACTTTGCTGTCCCTTCTAATTCTAAGCGGCGTGGTTGGAAAGCACCATTGCCAGCAGTAATAATAACTGATTTAGAATAGTGAGTTTGCTTATTCGTAACAAGTTTAAATATACCGTCAGCTTGTTTCTCAAGCGTATCAACAGCTTCTTCTAAACAAACGGTTGGGTCAAATTTCTTCATTTGCTCTTTTAAGTTATCAACTAATTCTTGTGCGCGCACTTTCGGGAATCCAGCTACATCATAAATGTATTTTTCAGGGTAGAGTGCGGATAATTGTCCTCCAAGTTGAGGTAAGCTTTCAATGATTTTTACACTTGCTTGTCTCATACCGCCATAAAATGCTGTGAACAGTCCTGTTGGACCACCACCAATAATTGTTATGTCGTAAACTTTTTGATTTTCTGCCACTTTCATTCCCCCTATAGATGGAATTTTGATATTGATTTCATATATTGTTCATATGTACACGAAAATCCTGCAAATGATGACACTTTCAAATAAATGATAGCATATTTGAGTTCATAATACTTCCGAAAACGACTGAATTGTGTGTAAGTTTTCGCATAGATGCTTTTTTAATTGTATAAAATAGGGTGAAAGGAAAATACATGAAAAAAAGGCTGAAAAACCCTTGAAAACGCTATGTTATTTTAAAATATTGATAATTCGCCAGACGCTTGAATTCTGGAATAAAACCGACTAATATAGGGAAGTATTATGTTAAATTTCTATGACAAAATTCGTACGATTTTTTGACTGCGTTTTGTTACGATATAGAATGTGATAAATTCCACATTCTTGACAAATAGAGTTTTTAGTACTTGGTATTATTTTTTATTAATATTATATAAAGAAAAGGGTTGTGATTTGGTGAAGACTCCAAAAATCGTAGTTTTAGGTGCAGGTTATGGCGGGATGATTACGACTGTTCGTCTGCAAAAAGCATTATCTGTAAATGAAGCTGAAATTACGTTAGTAAATAACAACAGCTATCACTACCAAGCGACTTGGTTACACGAGAGCGCAGCTGGTACATTACAAGATGAAAAAATCTGTCTAGATATTCAAGACGTTATTGATACAAATAAAGTGAACTTTGTACAAGATACAGTAGTAGAAATTAAAGCTGCTGAAAAACGCATTATCTTAAAAGACGGCGAGTTAGAGTATGACTACTTAGTAATCGGTCTTGGTTTCGAATCAGAAACATTCGGAATTACAGGATTAAAAGAGTATGCATTCTCAATCGCTAACATTAATGCAACTCGTCAAATTCGTGAGCATATGGAAGCTAGTTTCGCTAAATATGCAACTGAACAACGCGATGAATTAGTAACAATCGTTGTTGGTGGTGCTGGATTTACTGGTATCGAGTACGTAGGTGAACTTGCAAATCGTGTTCCTGAACTTTGCAAAGAGTACAATGTACCACGTGAAAAAGCACGTATCATCTGTGTAGAAGCTGCTCCAACAGCACTTCCAGGTTTCGATCCAGCATTAGTAGAATACGCTGTAAAACAACTTGAGAAAAAAGGCGTAGAATTCCGCATCGGTACAGCAATTAAAGAAGCAACTGAAGAAGGTATTATCGTTGCAAACGGTGATGATACTGAATTACTAAAGTCTGAAACAGTAGTTTGGGCTGCAGGTGTTCGTGGTAACGGTATTGTAGAAGAGTCTGGCTTTGAAGCAATGCGCGGACGTGTAAAAGTTGATGAGTACATGCACGCTCCAGGATACGAAGATGTATTCATGGTTGGTGACGCAGCGTTAATCATTAACGAAGAAATTAACCGTCCATACCCACCAACAGCACAAATCGCAATTCAACAAGGTTACAACATTGCACACAACTTAACTGTATTAGTTCGTGGCAAAGGCGAAATGAAAACATTCGCATTCGACAATAAAGGATCTGTATGTTCATTAGGTCATGACGATGCAATGGGCGTTGTTATGGGCAAAAAGTTAACAGGTTGGAAAGCTTCCTTCATGAAGAAAGTTATCGATAACCGTTACCTATTCTTATTAGGTGGACCTTTATTAGTTCTTAAAAAAGGTAAATTGAAGTTATTTTAATATATAGTAGAAAAAAGCAGAAACGGCTAAGAGCTGTTTCTGCTTTTTTCGTATTAAAAATATAGTATAATATATAAAAAAAGAAAGAATATTCTGTCCGTTCTAGTAGAGGAGGGTATTACATCATGGAGAAACGAGGGAAAGTATGGCTAGCTGTTGGTGGCTTAGTAGCTACAAAAGATGGCAGGTGGCTGTTCGTTAAGAAAAAATACAGTGGATTAAAGGGGAAATGGTCTTTACCGGCTGGTTTTGTAAATGAAGGTGAGACGGTTGATGAAGCTGTGAAACGTGAAGTGTTAGAAGAGACAGGTATCGTCGCTCATGTGAAGGGGATCATTGGTGTTCGATCGGGTGTGATTCGCAATGAGATTAGTGATAATATGATTATTTTCCTTTTGGAGCCTGAAGGAGAAAACATTATTGTACAGGAGAAAGAATTGTCTGAAGTAGCATTTTTACATCCACATACGATTGCAGACGATCCAAATACGTCTTTACTTATCAAATATTTGTTTGAAGGAAGGTCAGAACTACATCTTGAGATGAACAAAACATTAGATCCAGGAGAGCAATTTGGTTATACAGCCTATCACGTATTTACGGCACAGACGAAGGAGAGGGAGAAAGAGTGAGTATACCGGTACTACTTATTTCAATGATGTTATTCTTCATTTTGTTTTTTGGAATTGGATTTTTACTCAACATGATTTTGCGAGCTACGTGGGTAATGGTTATTGTGTATCCAATTATTTGTATGCTTATTATTAATAAAGCGAGTATGTGGGATTATTTTTCAAAGCCGAAAGAAGCGTTCTCTTCATTTGGGACAAGTGTATCGCATTTAGGACAGGCAGATGTGTTTATTCTATCTACTGGATTAGTAGGTGCTGCCTTGGCCGGAATTATAATTAAGAAACTTCGGAAAAGCGGATATCAAATGTTTTAATCTCCAATTCATTTGGGGATTATTTTTTTGCATATTCCTTCATTGTATAGGGAATGATTAACGATGAAGGAGTGTGGAATATAAAAATGTTAAAACGATATTGTATTCGCATTATGATGACTTGTTTACTTGTATCCGCATTATGCGTAACATGGAATGCTTTCACAGGAGTTTCTTTATTAGAGATTGTAAAGAGATATGAGGGAACGAGTGCAAAAGAAGTACATGCAGCAGAAGTTAAGAGAAATGTTGCTCCGAGTAAAGAAGTGATAAATGCTTTAGAGCAGGCGAAAGACTGGTCTAAATATCGTTCAATTGAAATGACTGCAACAGGTTATACGTCAGGAATTGAGTCAACTGGTAAGAGGCCGGGACATCCGGAGTATGGTATTACATATTCAGGTGTTAAGGCGAAAAGGGATTTATATTCCACAATCGCAGCGGACCTACGCGTATTCCCAATTGGAACAATTTTATTCGTACCAGGTTATGGATATGGTGTAGTAGCTGATAAGGGCGGTGCAATAAAAGGAAACCGCCTTGATTTGTACTATGATACGGTGAAAGATGTTTATAGCCAATGGGGTAAGAAAAAAGTAAATGTGTATGTAGTGAAAGTTGGAGATGGTAAGTTTTCAGAGGAAGAGTTAACGATGTTAAATCAAGACGAAACGATGCAAGTATTTCGCGGTCAATATTTAAAACAAAGATAGTCTAGTGGGAATTACGCTAGGCTTTTTTAATTTTATATAGAAGAAGTATGGATTATATAGGATGTAACAGAAGTTAGAATTGTCGCATTTTATCGAAAATAAAGTTATAATAAAGGTAGAGTAGAGAAATTTAGGGGGTCTGAACATGTTTCAAGTACAAAAAGAATTCGCAAGCCATGAAGCGGTAATTGTTGCCTTATTTGAAGAAGAGAAAACGAGTAGTTTTGTACAAGAACTGGACAAAGCGTTTGAAGGACAATTACAAGTTTTATTAGAAGAGAAAGAACTTTCTACTAAGAAGAAAGCTATTTCGAAAGTACATAGTTTAGGGAAAACAAATGTGAAACGTTATTATTTCGTTGGTTTAGGAAAGAAAGAATCGTATACGACGGAAACATTACGTGCTGCTCTTGGTAAGGCGTTTAAAACACTGCAGGCAGCAAAAGTACAAGATGCAGCAATCTTACTTGATTCTTTCGTAACAGAGAAATTAGACGCGATTGATGTAGCTCACATTGCAGCAGAAGTACAAGGTCTTGGTACATATGAGTTACAAACGTATAAATCAGATAAAAAGGATCGTGTGGAACTAGAGAAGTTCACGGCTATTACAGCGGAAGATGCACAAGAAGTTGAAGCTGCATTAACAGTTGGATACGTACATGGACGTGCAACAAATTCAGCTCGTACACTTGTAAATATGCCGCCAAACGTATTAACAGCAACAAAGCTTGCTGAGTATGCTGTTGAGTTAGCGGAAAAGTATGATATGGATTATAAAGTTCTTGAGAAAGAAGAGATGGAAGATATTGGTATGGGTGCGTTACTTGCAGTAAACCAAGGTAGTACAGAGCCACCAAAAATGATCGCTCTTATTTATAAAGGAAAAGAAGAGTGGACAGATGTCATTGGATTCGTTGGAAAAGGGATTACATACGATACAGGTGGTTATTCTTTAAAACCACGTGAAGGCATGGTCGGTATGAAAGGTGATATGGGCGGTGCTGCTTCTGTATTAGGTGCAATGGAAATTATCGGTGAACTTCGTCCAGAGCAAAATGTGATTGCTGTTATTCCATCGACTGATAACGTTGTAAGTGGTACAGCATTTAAGCCAGACGATGTAATCACATCTATGAGCGGAAAAACAATTGAAGTATTAAATACAGATGCAGAAGGTCGCCTAGCGTTAGCTGATGGTATTACGTATGCGAAAAAACTAGGTGCAAACTATCTGATTGATGTTGCGACATTAACAGGTGGTGTAATTGTAGCACTTGGAAATCATACGACAGGCGCAATGACAAACAATGAAGAGTTGTTTGAGCAAGTGCTAGAGGCATCTATGGAAACAGATGAATCAATTTGGCAATTACCGATTTTTGATCGTGATAAAGAACGCGTTCGAAACAGTAAGTTTGCTGATTTAAATAACTCACCAGGTCGTGAAGGACATGCAGTTATGGCAGGTACATTCCTAGGTGAATTCGCTGAAGATACACCATGGGTACACTTAGACATCGCTGGAACATCTGAAACATCAGGAGCGCATGATTTAGGACCAGCTGGAGCAACAGGCGCAATGGTACGTACACTTGCAACATTTGTTGAGCGTTTCGGAGAAGAGTAAGATCCATAAGAGAAGGCTGTTCCAATATTTTGGAACAGCCTTTTTTATTAGTATGATTATGGGCAGCTTTTTTCGGTAAGTAGATATAATTTTATTTCCTATTGTACTGTTCCATAGTGAAAGATGGATCCTATAAAGAAATCGTATATAACGTCCCATTTAAGGCAAATGAAGTGCGACCTGTCTCTTCAGAGACAACTAAAATAAGCGCATCACTTTTTTCTGATAAGCCAATAGCAGCTCTGTGACGTGTTCCTAGCTCAGAATCAACTTCTGTGCTTTTCGTTAATGGAAGAATATTAGCAGCTGAAACAATATGATTATTTTTAACGAGAACGGCTCCGTCATGAAGAGGATTACCTGGATAAAAAATGGATTCGAGCAGTGGTGCGGTTAAATGAGCGTTTAACGTTGTTCCGGTTTGAACGAAAGGATGAAGTGTCTCGTTTCGTTCTACAACGATAAGAGCACCATGTTTTCGGGCACTTAAATGTTGAACAGCTGTTGTGATAAAATGTGAGCTTTCTGTATAAGGTGATAAATACGCTTGAATATAGTATGTAGCTGCCAATGTTTGTACGTTTGCTAACATATGATGAATATCTTCCATTTTGCACAAAATACATTCATCTTCTTGATCAATTGCTTGTCTCATAATTGATAATTCTTTTTCGGCAATTTCAATCATTTGCTTTGTTTGTATTTTGAGCTCTTCTGACAAGCCCCATTCTTGCATAATCCTCATTCCCTTTAGTGGAGTATTTAACCATAGTGTATACAAATATTCCTAGTAAAATCCTGTTAGATTGTAAAAAATATTGAGATACAGGTTGTTTTTTTCATATAATAAAGGTATGACAAGTGAGAGGAGATAGAAATATGAATTGGAAACAAGAATTTAGTCGCTGGCTTTCATATGCAGAATTAGATACAGAATTAAAAGAGCAGCTAGAAAACATGAAGCAAGATGAGAAGAAAATCGAGGACAGTTTTTATAAAAATCTAGAGTTCGGCACAGGTGGTATGCGTGGTGAACTGGGTGCTGGTACGAACCGTTTAAACGTATATACAGTTCGTAAAGCGACACAAGGATTAGCGAAGTTTATTGAAAAGTCAGGTGAAGAAGCGAAAAAACGCGGTGTTGTTGTAGCGTATGATTCTCGTCATAAATCACCTGAATTTGCAATGGAAGTAGCTGCTACACTGGGTGCGCACGGTATTACTACATATGTGTTTGAAAGCTTACGTCCAACGCCAGTGCTTTCTTTCGCAGTTCGTCATTTACATACAGTAAGTGGAATCGTTCTTACGGCAAGCCATAATCCTCCTGAATATAACGGTTACAAAGTATACGGTGAAGATGGTGGGCAGTTGCCTCCAAAAGAAGCTGATGAGTTAATTAGCTATGTAAATGCAGTAGAGGATGAGTTAACAGTTGAGGTTGCTAATGTGGAGCAATTAAAAGCTGACGGTTTATTACATATTATTGGACAAGAAGTAGATGATGCATATGCAGCAGAATTGAACAATGTCATCATTAATAAAGAAATGGTACAAAATGTTGGTAAAGACTTAAAAATCGTCTTTACACCATTACATGGAACATCAAATATTTCTGTACGCCGTGGTTTAGAAGAAGTTGGATTTACAGATGTAACAGTTGTAAAAGAGCAAGAGTTACCAGATCCGAACTTCTCTACAGTGAAATCACCGAACCCAGAAGAGCATGCAGCGTTTGAGTATGCAATTCGTGACGGTGAGAAGGTAGGCGCAGATGTGTTAATCGCAACGGATCCTGACGCAGACCGCCTAGGCGTTGCAGTTCGTAATCACGATGGTGAGTTCCAAGTATTAACTGGTAACCAAACAGGTGCATTAATGCTTGATTACTTATTATCTCAAAAGAAAGAAAACGGAACGCTTCCAGAAAACGGTGTTGTATTAAAAACAATCGTAACGTCTGAAATTGGCCGTACAATCGCGAAAGCATACGGTTTAGATACAGTTGATACGCTAACTGGATTTAAATTTATCGGTGAGAAAATTAAACAGTATGAAGAAAGCGGACAATACGCATTCCAATTCGGTTATGAGGAAAGCTATGGTTATTTAATCCGTCCATTCTGTCGTGATAAAGATGCAGTACAATCTGTTCTATTTGCATGTGAAGTAGCTGCATACTACAAATCACAAGGTAAAACGTTATACGATGGTCTATTAGAAGTATTTGCGAAGTACGGTTTCTTCCGTGAAGACCTTGTATCGTTAACGCTAAAAGGAAAAGATGGAGCGGAACAAATCCAAGAGATGATGGCAACATTCCGTGAGAATCCTCCGAAAGAAGTAGCGGGCTTAACAGTTGTAGCAGTTGAAGACTATAAAGCGAGCATCGTTACATCTTTACAAGATGGACATAA
Organism: Bacillus thuringiensis; assembly: GCF_022095615.2. Classification (NCBI taxonomy): domain Bacteria; kingdom Bacillati; phylum Bacillota; class Bacilli; order Caryophanales; family Bacillaceae; genus Bacillus; species Bacillus thuringiensis. The sequence continues at coordinate 4,636,735 of NZ_CP155559.1, read as the reverse complement.
AGAAGAGATTCACTTACCGAAATCAAATGTGTTAAAATATCAATTAGAAGATGGTTCTTGGTTCTGCCTACGCCCATCTGGAACTGAACCGAAGATTAAGTTCTACTTTGGTGTTCAAGATAATTCTTTACAAAATAGTGAACAAAAGTTACTTACTATTAAAGAAGATATTATGAATCGTTTATAATATAAAGTAATTTTAAGTAGTAGGGAATAAAAGGGAGTGGAGCCTCCCTTTTGTTCTATGTAAGGAAATAATCGTTATTGATTCTGACAGAAGAGAGGGTATTTTGTGATGAAAAGAGTAAGAAAAGCGATAATCCCAGCAGCTGGATTAGGAACACGTTTTTTACCAGCTACAAAAGCAATGCCAAAAGAAATGTTACCGATAGTAGATAAACCAACTATCCAATACATTGTAGAAGAAGCGATAAAATCAGGAATCGAAGATATTATTATCGTTACTGGTAAAACGAAGCGCTCTATTGAAGATCATTTTGATAATGCATTTGAGTTAGAGCAAAACTTATTAGAAAAGAAAAAGTATGAGTTACTTGAAAAAGTACAGGCTTCTTCAAAAATGGTAGATATTCACTATATCCGTCAAAAAGAACCAAAAGGATTAGGGCATGCAGTTTGGTGTGCACGTAAATTCATCGGTGACGAGCCGTTTGCTGTTTTATTAGGTGATGATATCGTTCAAGCTGAAAAACCATGTTTACGTCAATTAATTGAAGAATATGATAAAACGCTTTCTTCTGTTATTGGTGTACAAACGGTTCCAGAAGATGAAACACACCGTTATGGAATTATCGACCCATTAGAGCAAGAAGGACGCCGTTACCAAGTTCGCAATTTCGTTGAGAAACCAGCAGCAGGTACAGCACCTTCAAACTTAGCAATTATGGGACGTTACGTTTTAACACCTGAAATCTTCATGTTCTTAGAACAGCAACATGTTGGTGCTGGTGGTGAAATTCAGTTAACAGATGCAATCCAAAACTTAAACGAAATTCAACGTGTATTCGCTTACGATTTCGAAGGAAAGCGCTACGACGTAGGTGAAAAGTTAGGATTCGTTCAAACGACAATCGAAATGGCCCTGCAACACCCAGAATTACGTGATGACATGGTTCCAATGATGCAGAAAATTTTAGAAGAATACACGAAGCAAAATTCTTAATATAAAAAAAGAGTTATTTCAGTATGCTGAAATAACTCTTTTTTATTATGAAATCGTCGAATGAGAATGCTGATAAGCGGAACGACGTACAGCATAGTATATACGAGGTGCGATAATAGCACCGATAATGGTAAATACAATATCTTTTACTGCGAACCACATCATAATCATCCAAGCTGTTTTATAGCTCATATTACCGCCCATGAAGAGATTGACTGCCCCGTACATATAAGTAGTACCGATAATATAAGTTAAAATGATTCCTGTGAAAGAGGCAATTGCAAATGTACGAAATGTTGGTTTTTCCTTTTGTTCTACTAGTTTTCCTGATACGTAAGCAACGATAATAAATGCGATAATAAAACCACCAGTAGGATCTAGAAGTGCCCCAAATCCTGCTTTGAAGTTAGCGAAGATTGGTGCACCTGCTACTCCAACAAGCATGTAAACAGTCATTGATAATGCACCAAGTCTACTTCCAAGAAGAAGCCCTGCTAAAATTGCGAAAAATGGTTGCATAGATAATGGGATGCCTGCTACTTGTAGGAATGGTGCCCAAGATACAATATTTGCACCAATGGCCATAAGAGCGACGAACATGGCAGCTAATGCTAAATCTAAAACATGAAATCTCCTCATAATGTTAACCTCCTGTTGTTTTTAGGTTAACATTATCGTAGCGAAAATATTTACTTGTTGTCAATTAAAATATTTTGATAAGAAGGCTTCAAATAATCTCTTAGCAACGTATATGGAATACGAAATTGCGGAATACCGCTTGAATAAGGAGCAATCTCATATAAAGGGAAATAAATGACGAGATTGTCCGGTTCTAAAAAGAAGTGGAACTTTTTTGTGCTCATGACCTTTTCAGTTGCATCGGGAAAATAAATGCTTTCATTTTGTTTAATTTGTCTTACAATCTCAGCACGGATTACTTCTTTATATTTATCTTCTTGTTGAAATACATCATCTAAGTGTAGTAACTTTTTTTCATTTAAATCAAATGTGTTTGCCTTCCACGTATACAGACCGTGTGCTCCGCCTGTATATTGATAGTAATTCACATATAGACTAAGAAAAGGTGGTTTGTTTAAGGAGACTTTATAATCAACATTCGCCACGTACGGATGAAATGGTGTGCTAGACCCTTCTGTTTCTTTATAATATTTTTTTGCTTCTTTCTCTAATTTGGTTTTAAATTTGTCAGTAGATTTTTTGTAATAGAAATTGAGCTTATTTTGAAATTTAGAATCGGAAAAATTGTGAAAAGAAGGTCTGTTAATTTGATATTCTATATAAGGTTTCTTACCTTTTTGCGTTACAGTCTGAACATCAATTGTCAGGTTGGATGCTTTGGCGGCTAGTGTACAATTTGGTACAATAGTCAGCAAGGAGAACATAAGCAGTAATATACAAAATTTCTGTTTCATTTAGGTGAAACCTCCTTATATAAGTGTTATAAGTAGTTTGAAAACAAATAGGTAAAATTATACATTAAATTAAAGTAAGAGAAGGGGGAAATGATATGGCAAAAACTTTAATGGATTCACTTGGAATTGAGTTGTTAGAGATGACAGAAGATAAGGTGGTTGCTACGATGCCTGTAGATGAGCGTACGCATCAGCCATTTGGATTTTTACACGGTGGTGCTTCTGTTGCGTTAGCAGAAACAGTAGCAAGTGTCGGTTCATACAATTTAATTGATCAAGAGAAATGTATCTGTTTCGGTCTAGAAATTAATGCAAATCACATTCGCTCAAAGAAAGATGGAATTGTAACAGCGATTGGAACACCGATACATAGAGGACATTCAACGATGGTTTGGGATGTGCGTATTATTGATGAGAATGACGATTTACTATGTATATCAAGATGTACAGTAGCAATTAAAGAAAAACGTGAAAAGTAAAAAGAGGCGGCTCAATAGAGCGCCTCTTTTTCTTATAATTAGAACTGGATTTTCTTCTCTAAGAAACCTTTTAGTTCGCTAATTGGCATACGAACTTGTTCCATTGTGTCACGGTCACGTACTGTAACAGCTTTATCTTCAACTGAGTCGAAGTCGTAAGTGATACAGAATGGTGTACCGATTTCGTCTTGACGACGGTAACGTTTACCGATAGAGCCAGTTTCGTCAAAGTCTACCATGAAGTCTTTAGCTAGTTCTGCGAATACTTCAGTAGCACCTTCAGATAGCTTCTTAGATAATGGTAAGATTGCTGCTTTGTATGGTGCTAAAGCAGGGTGGAAACGAAGAACTGTACGAGAATCATTTTCTAATTGCTCTTCTTCATATGCATCACATAAGAATGCTAATGTTACGCGGTCAGCACCTAAAGATGGCTCGATGCAGTACGGTACGTAACGCTCATTCGTTTGTGGATCGATATAGTTAAAGTCTTCGTTAGAGTGTTCCATGTGACGTTTTAAATCGAAGTCTGTACGAGATGCTACGCCCCAAAGTTCGCCCCAACCGAATGGGAATCTGAATTCAATATCAGTTGTTGCGTTACTGTAGTGAGATAATTCCTCTTCACCGTGGTCACGAAGACGCATGCTTTCTTCAGTCATACCAAGTGAAAGTAACCAGTTCTTACAAGTTTCACGCCAGAATGCGAACCACTCTAAATCTTCACCAGGCTTACAGAAGAATTCAAGTTCCATTTGTTCGAATTCGCGTGTACGGAATGTGAAGTTACCAGGCGTAATTTCGTTACGGAAGCTCTTACCGATTTGGCCAATACCAAATGGAAGTTTTTTACGCATAGAGCGTTGTACGTTTTTGAAGTTTACGAAAATACCTTGTGCTGTTTCAGGACGAAGGAAGATTTCGTTCGTGCTAGACTCGGTAACACCTTGGAATGTTTTGAACATTAAGTTGAACTGACGGATTTCAGTGAAATCTTCACTACCACAATCAGGACATTTTACTTCATGTTCTTTCATTAAGTCAGCCATTTGGTCGAAAGTAAGACCATCAACAACCATTTCGATGCCTTTTGTATCTAATGCATCTTCAATTAATTTGTCAGCACGGTGACGCGCTTTACATTTTTTACAGTCGATCATTGGATCGTTGAAGTTACCAACGTGACCAGAAGCGATCCAAGTTTTTGGGTTCATTAAAATAGCTGCGTCTAAACCAACGTTATGTGGAGATTCTTGAATGAATTTTTTCCACCAAGCTTTTTTAACGTTATTTTTTAATTCGATTCCAAGTGGACCGTAATCCCAAGTGTTTGCAAGACCACCGTAAATTTCAGAACCAGGGAAAACAAAACCGCGATGTTTCGCTAAGTTTACTACTTGTTCCATTGAATACATAAGAAAATCCTCCTTTTGAAAGTTAACGTATTGGCGATGACGTGCTCTGGCACTTATGAAACGAGCAGTATATGCTTTGAAAAACATAAAAAAAACGCTCATCCCAAGGCTTAATTGCCTAGGGACGAGCGTTTGCCCGCGGTTCCACCCTAGTTGATACACAACAGGTGCATCCACTTTATCACGTATTGCTCGGGACTGCCGTTTCCTTGCGGCTTCAGGCTTTCACTATCCCTGAATCGCTTTTTGTGCAAGTACTTATAAGTCCGTCATCGCTACTTATATTAATAATAATGAACATATTCTAACACGTTCTTTTTTAAATCTCAATAGAGGAACGCGTCTATCTATGATAGAGTCTCGCCTATTTTTTCGTTATTTATTCCGTAATTTTGTTTAATGTGCTTAATTGCTTCACGTTTGCTGAGCGGGGCAAGCTCGTTATTTTGCACGTATTCCCAAACGACAGCGGGATTCGTTTTTGCGTATTCGCGAAGGACCCAGCCAATCGCTTTTTGAATGAAAAATTCTTTTGACGAATGTAGTTGTCCAATAATCCAGAAAAGAAGCTCTTCATCCATCTTTTGTTTATATTTTAGCTGGAACAAAATAGCGGCGCGTTGTAACCATATGTTGTCTGATGCAATCCATTTTGGAATATAGGCAGAAATTAATTCCGGGTGGTTTAAAAAAATACCACCTAAAAATGTGGGGACGATGCTATCAACAGAATCCCACCAAGACTTCGTGACAATCAGTTCTTCTAAGAAGGGGATATGCGTTTCGTTTATATGCTTTTTATATTTTTGCATAATATCGAGTGCGGCTGCCTGAAATTCACGTTCCGGTAAATCCCAAAGCTCACGTACGATAACTTGGAAGTCTTTTTGATCTGGGAGAGTATGTATTTGAATAACGTCTTTTAATAACTGTCTTCTCTCGGGAGTTTGAATACCGAGAAACGGGAAGTGATTTTTCATATAACGTGCCATCGGTTCTGCTTTTTCAAGGCTTTTATGAGCTATGAAATGTTCTTGTAATGCTTTTACAAATGGATGCATAGGTCCGTTCTCCTCTCTAATTATCTTACTCCTATTATTATACAGAGAGTTTGGTTGAATTTTAAAACATAACTTGCAATGTAACGAAATATGTTGAGAGTAGAGAGGAGAGGATAAGATGGAAGATCAGGGCTTACTAGCAGGTTTCTTTGCTCTTAGTTTTGCGTTTATTCTTGTTATCATAATTTGGGCAATTATTGCGTATTTTTTAACGGCTTTTGCACTGTATACGATGGCGAAAAATGATGGTGCAACGGATGGTGCTCTTGCTTTTATTCCTTTTGTAAATAGTAAGGTATGGGGTGACTTAGCGAAAGATAAATTACCGGATTTCTTGAAAGAAGAAGCAGGATGGAAAGTATTCGGTATATATGTCGCATGTTTTATTTTTAACTTCGTACCCATTCTATATTTAATAGCAACAGCTGTATCACTTGTATTATCTATTTATCTCATCTACGCTATCTTAGACAGATATGGAACGAACTCTATATTATTTACGATTATTCATGTAATCACATTTTCGGTGTTCTTGCCGATTCACTTGTTCATTATTCGGAACGAGCCGATGAGGTATAATGAGTAGGTTTGTTATTTTTTGTTGATGAGTTGATATATTTTAAATATGTGTAATGAAAAAAGCGCCCTGTTTATTTGGGCGCTTTTTCTACTACATAAGGTAGCGTAAATAAATATAAATATGAGAAATAATTAATGAAACGATCATAATTGGGAAACCGACTTTTAGGAAGTCCATGTAGCTAAACTTATGTCCTTCGCGGCTTGCGATACCTGCAACAATTACGTTAGCAGAAGCTCCGATTAATGTTCCGTTTCCGCCTAGACAAGCACCTAATGCTAATGCCCACCATAATACGTCGATTTGTGCGTCAGAAGGTGATAAACCTAGCCCAACTGCCATATCGTTAATAAGTGGGATCATTGTTGCAACGAATGGAATGTTATCGATTGTTGCAGAGGCGATACCAGATACCCATAGAATAAGGATAGATGCTTGAGAAATATCTCCGCCCGTTATTCCAATTACTTTTTGAGCTAACGTTTTGATAAGCCCGATATCGATAAGTCCTCCAACGAGTACGAATAGTCCTGCGAAGAAGAAGATTGTTACCCATTCTACACTTGCGAATACCTCTTCAATTTCATGTTCTTTCACACCAATTAGCATAAGAACAGTAGCGCCAGTTAAGGCAATGATAGCTGCATCAACATGGAAGATCGAATGAGTCATGAAACCTACAATTGTAAGTCCAAGTACTGTTAAAGATTTTTTCATTAATACTGGATCTTTAATGTATTGTTTTTCATCAAGGCTCATTAATTTTTTAACTTGTACAGGATCAGCAATTAATTGTTTACGGTACATGAAGTAAAGTATTACTGCTGTAACTGCAATAATAATAATTACGATTGGCGCTAAGTTTAGCAAGAAAGCATTGAAATCTAAATGCTTATTTGCAGAACCGATCATAATGTTAGGTGGATCACCAATTAATGTTGCTGTTCCTCCGATGTTTGAAAAAATAATTTCAGAAAGTAAATAAGGAACAGGATTTACTTGCAGTATGCGCGTAATAGATAAAGTAACTGGAACAACAAGAAGTACAGTTGTAACGTTATCTAAAAATGCGGAACCAAGCGCAGTAAGTAAGGAAAGTGAAATTAAAATTTTAATTGGATTTCCTTGAGCTCCTTTTGCTGCTTTAATGGCAACGTATTGGAAGACACCCGATTTACTCGTAATGTTCACCAAAATCATCATACCGATGAGTAGCGTAATCGTCCCCCATTCAATATGTTTCGTAAAGGCGTTGTGTAAATCAACGACCCCCATAATTACCATAAGTGCTGCACCAAGAAGTGCGATGACAGCGCGATTAATTTTTTCTGAAATAATAATGGCATATGTAATTAAAAAGACTGCGATAGCAAAATAATACTGCCAGTTTGCGAGCTCTTGCGTTGTTTCGTGCAAAACTCTCATCTCCTTTCATTCACTTTTCTTAGTGTGTCAAAAATTAACTAGATGAAACACACATAACGTCATTATAAAGTAGAAAAATGGAGGATGTAAATGAGAGAGGGTATTTTGTCATATTTTCTGCATTGGTCATTTTTTCTTATTTTTAAAAATATTTGTGGGCATTTGACATATATATAAGATACATCCAATCTGAATATTTAAAATGGAATTAGCATTCGAGCTTGTTCGTGTAGGAGTGTCAAATAGAAAGGAATGACAAAGATGATAAGGAAGGGATCGTATGGATGAACAACAATTTTTATTTTTGGATTTTGAGTTTACGATGCCCCAGCACAGAAAAAAACCAAAAGGATTTTTCCCGGAAATTATTGAGGTAGGACTCGTTTCGGTTGTTGGCTGTAAGGTAGAAGACACGTATTCTGCTCATGTTAGGCCGAAAACTTTTCCTTCTTTAACGGATCGATGTAAGAAATTTTTAGGAATTAAACAAGAAGTCGTAGATAAAGGAATTTCGTTTCCAGAACTCGTTGAAAAACTTGCAGAATATGAAAAGAGATGTAAACCAACCATTGTTACGTGGGGAAATATGGATATGAAAGTGTTGAAGCACAATTGTGAAATGGCGGGAGTAGACTTTCCATTCTTAGGACAGTGTCGTGACCTATCACTTGAGTATAAGAAGTTTTTTGGGGAGAGAAATCAAACAGGATTGTGGAAAGCAATTGAGGCGTATGGAAAAGCAGGGACGGGTAAGCATCATTGTGCGCTAGATGATGCGATGACGACGTATAACATTTTTAAATTAGTAGAAAAAGATAAAGAGTATTTAGTGAAACCAGCACCTCCAACATTAGGAGAACTCGTTGATTTTTCAAAAGTGTTAAAGAAAGTGAGTACACAGTAACGACCAAATTGCACAGTATGTAATTTGGTCGTTTTGTTTTTTTAAAGTTTGTAGTCTTTTTTTAACTGCTCTAATGTTTCTAGACTACGAACCGCAAAAGGTGAATCATCTTCAGAAAATGAATTCATTTGAGTTTCTAATGCTAATTTGAGTGACTCTGTATACTCTGGAATTTCTCCTTCATATTTCTTCACCATTTGCTCCGGAATGTTCGTTTGTTCACGGAAAGCTAAGGCGCGTCTTTCATGGAAAAATGGTACGTCAGCTTGTTTTACGTTATGTAAGTCACCTTGCACCGGATGTTTTAAAACAGCTAACACTTTTACGACGTAACTGCCAGGGCGGCTATTTGTAACTTCGCCGATGTATTTTCCAGTTTTATAAATACCAGTAACGATTTCGCCAATTTCAAATGTTTCTCTCATATTTTTCACCTCAAGTTTATAGTAAGGAAAGTAGGAGAAGGAGTCAAAGAAATCATTCGCTTTCGGAACGCCCCCTTGAGAATATGAATCGGTTCAACTATAATCTAAAGATATATAACAGAAAATTCTGATGTTTTCTAATCCAATCATAAGGAGTGTTCAATATGATGCCTTTATATTTTCCGGAAGATAAAACAGAATATATTATTCCAGGGATTGTTTGCGTTCTATTTATCATTGGTGCTGTTGCCACATGGCGTATGTTCATTCGTGTATCAAAACGAGAAGCAGATCGATTACAGAAAGTTGAAGAAAAACTTTTAGCGGAAAAGAAACAGTAACTCATTTTTGTATGTTTCCCTCTATGCTCGGACAATCTAAGGGCAGAATATATTTTGGAGGGAATAAAATGAAAAAACGGCTTTTTTTCAGTTGTTGTTTATTATTTCTGATGGCAGGTTGTGACCAAGGAAAGCCGAAAGAAATTGACGTGAAATTACATAATGCTTCAGGTGATGAAGTGGGGACTGCAAAAGTAGTACAGCAAACAAGCGGAGTGAAAATTACGGTTAAAGGGGAAGGTTTCGCACCTGGCCCGCACGGCATACATGTACACGAAATTGGTGAGTGTAAAGCACCACGATTTGAATCATCTGGGAATCATTTTAATCCTGATAATAAAAAGCATGGACTTCTTAATCCGAAAGGTGCAGAAAATGGAGATTTACCGAACGTAATTGCAGACGGTTCTGGAAAGATTAAAGCAGAAATCGATGCGCCGCACATAACGCTTGAAGAAGGAAAAACGACGATTCATAGAAAAGATGGAGCATCTATTATTATTACAGAAAACGCTGATGATGGTATGACACAACCAGCAGGTAAATCCGGTGATCGAATTGCTTGTGGTGTCATTGTAAAAAAAGCATCGGATATAAAGAAAAAGTAAAAGCTACCGTGCATGGTAGCTTTTTTTGTGAAACGGAAGTGAAAATATATCGATTTACCTACAAAAACTGACAAAGGAGTTTATTATGAAAAAGTATGGCGCAGTCTATTTAAAATTTCCTCTAAAACAGATCTTGGACAGCCGATGTTAATTCGAATATGTTCTTCTCCGCCTAATCCGTATTTCTCACCAGGTTCAACGATGATTTTCCCTTTTTCCTCAAGCAGTGTGGTGCGTTCGTTTTGAGAAAGCTGTAGGCGAGAGCAATCAATCCACAATAAAAAACTACCTTCTGGTTTCGTTACAGAAAGAGCAGGTATGTGATCTTTAATATATTTACAAGCGAACCTAGCGTTATCTTCTATATATAATCGAATTTCATTTAGCCAATCGTTGCATTCTGTATAGGCACTTTGCATCGCTGTATAGGCAAATGTATTTAATCCGTGGAAACCTTGTCTATATTGGATAGCTGTAAAGGCTTGACGGAGTTTTTCGTTTGGAATGATAATAATCGATGCCTGTAATCCGGCGATATTAAATGTTTTACTCGGAGCCATACAAGTAATGGTGCGTGTTGCTAATTCTTCAGATAAAGAAGCAAATGGCGTATGAGTACGATCTCCATAAATAATATCGGCATGAATTTCATCCGCGATAACGATTACATTATACTTTGTACATAACGTGCCAAGCTGTGCGAGTTCCTCTTTTGACCAAACACGCCCGATTGGATTGTGAGGACTACAAAGAAGCATGAGCTTGACGCCTTGTTGAAATTGCTTTTCTAAATGCTCGAAGTTTATCGCATATGTATCATTTTGTTTCTGTAATGGACTCACGCATAATTGTCTATTGTTTGTTGTAACCATTTCGAAAAATGGTGGATAAATAGGTGGTTGTACGAGAACAGATTCATTTTCCTTTGTGAAGGCCTGTATGCTTGTACTAAGAGCTGGAACGATTCCCGCGCTAAAGACAATCCATTCTTTTTGAATATCCCAGTTGTACTGTTTTTTTGTCCAGTTACAAATAATATCTCCAATATTTTCGGGAGGAAGTGTATAGCCGAAAATAGGATGCTCGATACGTTTCTTTAAAGCAGTTTGAATTGGTTGTGGTACTTCAAAATCCATATCAGCAATCCAAGCATGGAGAAGTTCTTCGTTTTTATACGTATCCCATTTTGTACTATGAGTTCCACGTCGATTGACTGCTTTATGAAATAGTTGCATAAGTTTGCCCCCTTCTTCTGTAAAAACGATAAGTTATGAAAGTTCTCTCTCTTCTTATAGAATAGCTGATGTGATAGGATAAAGAAAAGTATTAAAAAGTGAAAAGGCGGGAAGCGAATGGGTACATATGAAAAGATGATAGAGGTTGTGAAGAATTGGGATCCGTTTCAAATGGGACCGGAGTTTTATGAAACAGAAGCGAGCGATGTTGTGAACGTCGTAAGTGTGTTTGACGATCCAAAATACATCGCAAAGAAGATTCAACATATATACTTTATGTCTTTTGAGGAAGTACCTGCGCTTGGAAAATGTGAGAAGTTAGCTGTGGAATTACTTGTAATAAAAGAAGGCGGAAGTTGTTCATTATAGGCTGTCGGAATTTCCGACAGCCCTTTGTAATTACTGCGCAGAAAAAGCGATAATTTCTTCATAAACGTGTTCAGGTTTTTCTTCAGGTAGTAAATGCCCTGTGTTTTCGTAAGAAATAAATTTTGAATTCGGTAAATCTTTGTGTAGCCGATGACCTACATGTACAGGGACGACACGATCTTTTTCACCCCAAATGAGTAGTGTAGGTGTTTTGATTTTTTGTAATTCAGTTGAAGATAAGTCACCTTCACGGTCTCTTATCATACGAGTTAAAGCAGGGAATATACGGTTGTCATAAAAAGGAGCAGAGTAACCTTCCTTCATTTCATCATCAATTAATGAGTGATCATGAACGACATTCATTAAGTTATGAACAATCCCGCGCCGTATAATCCAGTTCTTTACGTATAAATGAAAGAACGGTAAATAAGAAGAGTACAGTAAAGGTAAGGTTGCGCGTGCTAAATAGCTAGAGCTGCATAATAAAATTGTCTTGGAGATTAATTCAGGGCGTATACGGTTTACATAGAGAGAAATTTGTCCACCCATAGAATGCCCAACTAACACAATGTTTGAGAGAGATAAATGTTCAATTAAATCGATAATAACCGTTGCTAAATTGTGATAAGAATACTTAAAGAGATGAGACTTATCACTTTTTCCGAACGGCGGTAAATCAAGAGCAATTACTGTTCCTGCTTTCGATAGTAAAGGAATGAGACGGCGGTAACTGAATGAGGAAGATAAAAAGCCGTGAATGAGCACAAAAGTAGGACGTTCTGTTTTGTTGTCATGTTCATACAATTCGTAATGAATAGTAGTGCCGCGAGTGGAAAAAGTGAAATAAGGACAAGTATATTCGTGATTCATTTTTTGTCACTCCATTGATTTTTGTTCATATCATTTCCAAGGAAGAAGAAAATATGTTAACAAAAAAAGGCAAGATGACGATGTCATCTTGCCTTTCGTTTATTCATTATTATCTGCGAACAATATTAGGCGGTGTTTCTCCTTGTAACCCTGCAACTAAATTTTCAGCGGCGGTCATAGCCATTTGCTGCCTAGTTTTTAATGTTGCGGATCCGATGTGTGGTAAAGTCACAACATTTTGTAGTGATAAGAGTGGATTATCTTTTTGAATCGGTTCTTGTGTAAATGTATCGATGCCTGCTGCAAAGATCATCTTTTCTGTTAATGCATGGATTAACGCTTCTTCATCTACTGTTTTTCCGCGAGAAGCATTAATGAAGATTGCAGTTTCTTTCATTAATGAAAATTCCTTTTCTCCGATAAGGTGGTACGTTTCATCTGTTAATGGAGTGAGAAGGACAATAAAGTCAGACTGTTTTAGTAGTGTCTGTAAATCACAATATGTAGCATCGAATTTTTGCTCTGCTTCTTCTTTACGGCGACGGTTATAATAAAGAACATTCATATCAAATCCGAATTTCGCTCGTTTTGCGACAGCTTCTCCAATTCGGCCCATACCGATAATACCGATTGTACTATGGTGTACATCCAGCCCGAAGTGTTCTTTTCCAATTTCGGCTTTCCATTCACCATTTTTCACGTAGGAGTCGAGTTCACAAACACGGCGACCGGCAGATAACATAAGAGCGAAAACAAGGTCGGCTACTGTATCATCTAGTACGTATGGTGTATTCGTTCCGATGACATTTCGCTTTTCCATCGCTTGTAAATCAAAATTATCGTAACCGACAGAAATATTGCTTACTACTTTTAAGTTAGGGGCCGCCTCTAATAATTCTTCATTAATAGCAGATCCGAAATTTAATAAGCCATCTTTATCTTGTATTTTCTCCAATAGGATATCACGAGGTACCTTCTCATTTTGCTCCCATTTTTCATAATCACAGTGTTCTGATAAATAGTTTTCTACAAATGTTGGAACTGGTTCAGCAATATAAACTTTTGGTTTCATGGTTCCATCCCCTTTCACTTTATCCCACATTTTTCCGCTGATTAAAGTTTCACTTCATTTTGACATAATTCACTAAAAAAATCTTCTTTTCAAACTGGAAAGGGTATTTGTATAATTTAGACACAAACGAAAAGGAAGGATGATTTATATGGTGACAGAAAAGGAATTAGAATTATTAGCTTGTCTTGAGAAAAGTAGTCGATTAACTGTAGATACATTAGCGAAGCTGTTAAATATAGAAGTAGAAGAAGTAAAGAAGATGGTTGAAAAATTAGAAGCGGAAAAGATTATTGTGGATTATGTAACACATATCGATTGGACAAAGGTGAAAGAACATACAGGTTTAACGGCGATGATCGATGTGAAAGTTACGCCAAAGCGCGGCGTTGGGTTCGATGCGGTTGCTGAACAAATTTATCGTTATTCAGAAGTGAAATCTGTGTATTTAATGTCAGGGACATACGATCTTTCTATTACATTAGAAGGAAAGACAATGGGAGAAGTAGCGATGTTTGTTTCTGAGAAATTAGCAACAATTGAATCTGTCGTTTCTACAACAACGCATTTCATTTTGAAGAAGTATAAACATGAGGGAATTATTTACGAAAAAAACGATGATGATAAGCGCATTGTGGTGACACCATGAAGCAATTTGAACTATCTAGAACGGCAGAATCTTTACAGCCATCTGGTATTCGAAAGTTTTTCGATTTAGCAGCAAATATGAAAGGTGTTATTTCTCTTGGAGTAGGAGAGCCTGACTTTGTTACACCTTGGAATGTGAGGCAAGCATGTATCCGTTCTTTAGAACAAGGATATACGTCATATACAGCAAATGCAGGATTATTGGAACTCCGTCAAGAAATAGCAAAGTATCTAAAAAAACAATTTGCAGTATCTTATGATCCAAACGATGAAATCATTGTTACAGTTGGAGCGAGTCAGGCGTTAGATGTAGCGATGCGTGCCATTATAAATCCTGATGATGAAGTACTCATTATTGAACCCAGTTTCGTTTCTTATGCACCGCTTGTGACATTAGCTGGAGGAGTTCCGGTTCCTGTGGCAACGACTTTAGAAAACGAGTTTAAAGTACAACCAGAACAAATTGAAGCAGCTATTACAGCGAAAACAAAGGCAATTTTGCTTTGTTCACCAAATAATCCAACAGGTGCAATGTTAAACAAAGCCGAGCTTGAAGAAATAGCAGTGATTGTTGAGAAGTACAATTTAATCGTATTATCTGATGAAATTTATGCAGAGCTTGTATACGACGAAGTATATACAAGTTTCGCGAGTATTAAAAATATGCGCGAGCATACGATTTTAATTTCAGGATTTTCAAAAGGTTTTGCGATGACAGGATGGCGCCTTGGTATGATTGCAGCTCCTGTTCAATTTTCAGAATTAATGCTCAAAATCCACCAATATTCCATGATGTGTGCACCGACGATGTCTCAATTCGCAGCACTTGAAGCGTTACGCGCGGGGAATGATGAAGTAATTCGGATGAGAGATAGTTATAAGAAACGCCGTAATTTTATGACGACATCTTTTAATGAAATGGGTTTAACGTGTCATGTGCCGGGCGGAGCATTTTATGTCTTCCCTGCTATTTCTTCAACTGGACTATCTTCGGCAGAATTCGCAGAACAGTTATTATTAGAAGAAAAGGTGGCTGTTGTACCTGGAAGTGTATTTGGCGAAAGTGGTGAAGGATTTATTCGTTGCTCGTATGCAACATCGCTTGAACAACTAATGGAAGCAATGAAGAGAATGGAACGGTTTATAGAAAATAAAAAAAGGACAAAACGTAATACGTTTTGTCCATAAAAGGGGGGGAATACTAGAAAGCCATGTGTTAGTATTCTATCCCAATATTGGAGAATTATACGTACTACAGGAAATTTTTCGTTAATTTTGAATGAGTTCTGTCATAGTGGTATAATTTACTAATATAAGGTATGCGTATCCTGAGTCGCTTTACTTAGGGTACGTACTAACTAATCGGATATTTAACAATAAATCATCTGCTTTGCTATCTACAAGTGTAGAGAAAATGGTAAACGTATGGGAGTGTTTCATATGTCAGAACAATATACAACAGGAGTGGTTGTAACAGGGAAAGTGACTGGGATTCAAGATTACGGTGCATTTGTAGCGTTAGATGCAGAAACACAAGGGCTTGTGCATATATCTGAAATTACAAATGGATTTGTAAAGGATATTCATGACTTTTTAAAAGTCGGCGATACAGTAGAAGTAAAGGTACTTTCAATTGATGAAGAACACAGAAAAATGAGTTTATCGTTAAAAGCGGCGAAAAGAAAACAAGGACGGATTCTTATACCGAATCCATCTGAGAACGGATTTAATACGCTGCGAGAAAAGCTAACAGAATGGATTGAAGAGTCCGAGTTAACAAAGTAAAAGAGGAGCGCATATGAGCGCTCCTCTTTTACTTTGTCTTATGATATATATTTGCAAATATGATTGCATGCAATCATATTCGTATGTCGGAGGTGAAATAAAGACATACTGACTAGTGGATTTCGTTCGTTTCTGGGTGAGTACCAAGATTTTCTGATGGTTTAAAGAGTAAACCAAGATTGATAAGCCCAGAAATACCGACGATTCCGTAAATAATACGTGCGAGAGCTGAGTTTTGTCCACCGAAAATGGCTGCCACTAAGTCAAACTGGAAGAACCCGATCAGTCCCCAGTTCACAGCGCCAATTACAGTAAAGACTAATGCGATACGTTGCAGAGTACTCATGAAAAAGCCCCCCTTAATTGTGAAGCATGAGCAAGCGATGAGTTAATTAACTCCTTTATAGAATGGGGTAGTTATGTTGTTTTTATACATAAAAAATATAATAAAAAGGATGTATATACATCTATACCGAAAAATGCGAATTTTTATGCAAAAAATGAACTTTTTCTAAAAAATATATATTGGTTACGTTTACACTAGTTGAATCGCTTGATTTACAACTTCAGTTTCGCTAAAGTGAATACAGAAATACATATCCATAATTGGAGGGAAAAAGATGAGTACACATGTAACGTTCGACTATTCTAAAGCGTTATCCTTCATCGGTGAACATGAAATATCTTATTTACGTGATGCAGTGAAAGTAACACATCATGCAATCCACGAAAAAACTGGAGCTGGGAACGATTTCCTTGGGTGGGTAGAGCTTCCGCTTCAATATGACAAAGAAGAATTTGCTCGCATTCAAAAATGCGCAGAAAAAATTAAAAATGACTCTGACATTTTACTTGTTGTAGGTATCGGTGGTTCTTACTTAGGAGCACGTGCAGCAATCGAAATGTTAAACCATTCTTTCTACAACACACTTTCTAAAGAACAACGTAAAACTCCACAAGTGCTATTTGTTGGACAAAACATTAGCTCCACTTACATGAAAGATTTAATGGATGTATTAGAAGGTAAAGACTTCTCTATTAACGTTATTTCCAAATCAGGTACAACAACAGAGCCGGCACTGGCATTCCGTATTTTCCGTAAGTTATTAGAAGAAAAGTATGGAAAAGAAGAAGCTCGCAAACGTATTTATGCAACGACAGATAAAGCGCGTGGTGCATTAAAAACATTAGCTGATAACGAAGGTTACGAAACATTCGTTATTCCGGATGATGTTGGAGGACGTTTCTCTGTATTAACGCCAGTTGGTTTATTGCCAATCGCAGTAAGTGGCTTAAATATTGAAGAGATGATGAAAGGTGCAGCTGCTGGTCATGGTGACTTCGGTGCATCAGAACTAGAAGAAAACCCAGCTTACCAATATGCAGTAGTTCGTAATGCTTTATACAATAAAGGAAAAACAATTGAAATGCTTGTTAACTATGAGCCAGCACTTCAATATTTCTCTGAGTGGTGGAAACAGTTATTTGGTGAAAGTGAAGGAAAAGATCAAAAAGGTATTTTCCCATCTTCAGCAAACTTCTCAACTGACTTACACTCATTAGGTCAATACGTTCAAGAAGGTCGTCGTGACTTATTCGAAACAGTTCTGAAAGTAGGTAAATCTACACATGAACTAACAATCGAATCAGAAGAAAACGATTTAGATGGATTAAACTATCTTGCTGGTGAAACTGTAGACTTCGTAAACACAAAAGCATACGAAGGTACATTACTTGCACATAGCGATGGTGGCGTACCAAACTTAATCGTAAATATTCCTGAATTAAATGAGTATACATTCGGTTACCTTGTATACTTCTTCGAAAAAGCATGTGCGATGAGCGGCTATTTATTAGGCGTAAATCCATTTGATCAACCAGGAGTAGAAGCATACAAGAAAAACATGTTTGCTTTACTTGGTAAACCAGGATTTGAAGAGTTAAAAGCAGAATTAGAAGAGCGTTTAAAATAATAAAAAGCGACCGGATTCCGGTCGCTTTTTATTATTTCATCGAAAAGTTCATCGGTATATTCAAACTAGAGTGGGTATGCTAAAGAAAAAGTCTAGGAGGGATGGGCTTGATTCCAATTCAATCAAACTTAGAAGGACGTACATATGCGTTATATAAGTTAGAAGAGATAATGAAGCCACTTGGATATAGCATTGGTGGCAATTGGGATTATGATAAAGGGTGCTTTGATTATAAAATCGATGAAGAAGATGGCTATCAATTTTTACGAGTGCCATTTACAGCGGTGAATGGCGAACTAGATGTGCCGGGCGTAATCGTCCGTCTTGAAACGCCGTATATTCTTTCACACGTATATCAAGATGAACTAGATGATCATGTAAATACTTTAACAGCTGGAACAAGTGGAATGGATCAATTTGCTGAGCCGAAAGATCCAGATGGAGATGTGAAAAGAAAATATATCAATATTGGGAAAGTGCTTATGCAGGAACTAGAAAAACATTTTCTTAATGGCGAATAACAATGAGTATGTCGCTTTCAATGAGGACAAAGGAATGGACTGGATTAATCATATATTGTTCGTCGCGCTTTATACCTAATAAGAGAATGTTTTGCTTTAAAAGAGTATAGCTACAATTTGCAAAAGTTTGTCCGGTGCAGGTCAGAGAAAGCTCCATTAGTTGTAATTTGTTATCAGAAATTTCATCGTAAAGTGAAAATAGTACACCTGAAATGGAAGGGAATAAAAGAGAAGCGGTAAATACATAGCTCGTTAATTTATTTCCTTCTATAATTTCTGATACACCAGCTCTCGTTGCGTTTTGTATTTGTTCAGAAGTAAGAAGTTCAGCGATGCAGTGAATGTTTGGATTGAGTCCTTTTGCAGTTAAAATATTTAAAATGGACTGTGTATCTGCTAAGCTTTCATTTTTTTCTTTATCAGCTGTTATTAATATAGTGTGAGCCGTTGTAATATTAGCTTTTAATAAGGTTTGATCGTGATGGGGGCAACCCTTTATAAATTCTAAATGATGAAATGGTTTTGGGAGTAAAGAAAGTGTTTCATCAATTAAAACGATATCAAGGTTCGGTTGTAAGATGTGCATTTGTTTTACAACATGTTTTGCCCGTTCGTTCCAGCCTACAATAATCATATGCCCGTTAGAAGTCGCAGCTTCTTCTCCTTTAATCTTCATATACTGTTTACTAATCATTTCAGTAGCGAACAGAACCATATAATAAGAACAAAATCCGGTTCCTAATAAAATAATACCCATACCGATAAGTTTGCCTATTAGTGTATGCGGGGCAAAGTCACCATAGCCAACAGTGAAAATAGTAACGATTGACCACCAAACTCCATCAAACCATGTGGTGAAGTGCGATGGCTCTAATCTATGTATAAGGAAGCCGGAAAAAGTAGTCAGTACA